>JBDNIB010001132.1:0-2927 GCA_041688535.1 Prosthecobacter sp. | reverse complement strand
TGCTTCGACTTCGCCACCGCCTCACGCGCGATTTCAGCGAGTTGCGCACGCAGTTTCGCAAACAGTGCCGCCACCTCGCGCGTCTTCGCGCCGCGCTCATACAAATCCAGCAGCGCATCATACGGCTCGTCCTCGTAGCCGAACAGATCTGCCTTCTTCCGCGCGATGCCCAGCACCTTCTCCAAATGCGGCGCAAACATCGCGAAATCCGACTTCCCCCGCGCCTCCGCCCACGCCGCCTTCGCATGCGCGCACACTTGGCTCTCCTCCTCCACCAGCTTCTGCGGCAGCTTTGTTGCCTTGTCGATGTCCCGGCGCAAACCGCGCACGTTCGCCGCCTGCGTCGCATCCTCCGGCAGCTCTGCCTCTGTCCGCTCCAGCAGTTTCAGCGTCTTCTTCGAGGTCAGCAGCCCATGCGCCTTGCCCGTGAGGTAAGAAAGCTGCTTTGCACGATGATCCAGCGCCTTCTCAGGCATGTAAGTCTCCTGATCCCACCCCAGCACCGCTTCGGTTGAAGTGATCAGGGCGATTTCAGCAACAACTTCGCAGAGGGATTGGTAGGCGGTCATGTCATCAGCCGTGGCGAGCTCGTGAGGCCGCGCAAGCTCGATTCAATCGTTCCTCGCCCGCAGCTCGCCACGAATCCAAGTCGGCTCCATCCGCAGATCTAGAATGGCAAACACCTCCGTGTGATCTTCCGCATCGCGATAGTAAATCCCAAACGGAAACCGCTCCGAGAGCATGCGGTGAAAGCCAAAATGAAGACCGTGAATTCCGTGCAAGGATTCGAGTCGCTCGATGTCTTTCACAATGCAGCCGACAAAGTAGTCTCCGACGCCCCATTCGATGCGGTCGTAAAAATCGCGGGCCGCTTCGATGTCCTCCGCAGCTTCCTCCAAAACAATCACGGTCTTCACGACCGTGAACGGGCAAGACGCTGCTTGAGCTGATCCACGGTCAGAAAGTTCCCTTTGCCAGCTTCGACCTTCGCCAGCCGTCCGGCGAGAATGTCCCCATGCCAGTTTGGCGATGGCACTTGCTCGGGCGAATCAGAGAAGGACTCCCAGATCATTTCCATGACCTGAAATCGCTCGGTCGGAGTAAGCCGCTGAATGTCGGATGAGGCGAACATGTTGGGAGCCTACCGTTTTCTTCAAAACAGGCAAGCATGTCCTCAAGCACCCACCGGATGCCAAGTGGTCTTGAACTCGATCAGTTCTCGAATCTCCTGCACGCCTTGCAGCTTGTCCGCGAACCAGTCGATGGGTTCCTCGGCCTTCAGAAGGGGCACGCGCTTGACGCTTTCCGCCGCACCAAGCTTCAGCGTCTTGCGATCTTCGGCATTCACCGCACCACTCAGCGCGCGGATGTGCTCATGTGTGGCAAACGTCGGCATCATCTCGTTGCGGAATCCAGTGAGCAGGTTCACCACACCGCCGGGCAGATCACTCGTGGCCAGCATTTCGCCGAGGAGGATGCTCGGGTAGGGCTGCGTGTTGCTCGCCAGCGCGACGACGCAGTTCCCGCTCGTGATCGCCGGTAAAATCAGCGAAACCAGCGCCAGCAGCGGCGCATCATCCGGCGCGATGATGCCGATGATGCCCATCGGCTCCGTCACCGTGAAATTGAAGTGCGCCGAGGCCACGGGATTCACGCTGCCGAGGATCTGCTCGTACTTGTCCGTCCAGCCTGCGTAATGCACCACGCGCTCAATGCTGGCCGCGACCTCACGCGCCGCCTCCGCCTTCGAAGCACCACCAAGCGCGGACGCTTCGGCCAATTCGCTCCCACGCGCCTCCATCATCTCCGCCAGCCGATACAGAATCTGCCCGCGATTAAACGCCGCACGCTTCGCCCAGCCCGGCCCCGCCTTCGCAGCGGCCTCCACGGCATTGCGCAGGTCTTTGCGCGTGCATTGCGGGATGTTCGCGAAAAACGCGCCCGAGGCATCATGCAGTTCCGTCACGCGCCCGCTTTCACTGCGGATGAAAGCGCCACCGACGTAGCATTTGGGGGTTTTGGTGATGTGAAGTCGTGACATGGCGGTTTAAACAAGTTTGAGATAATCCAAAAGTCCCTGCTTCCCGCCTTCGCGGCCGAACCCGCTCTCCTTGTAGCCGCCGAAGGGGCTCGTTGGATCAAACTTATTGTAGGTGTTGGCCCAGACGACGCCGGCTTTGAGTTGCGTGCTCATTTTGAGGATGCGGCTGCCTTTGTCGGTCCACACGCCAGCGCTGAGGCCGTAGGGCGTGTTGTTGGCTTTCTCGACGGCTTCTTCGGGTGTGCGGAAGGTGAGGATGCTCAGCACGGGGCCGAAGATTTCCTCGCGGGCGATGCGGTGGCTCATGCTCACGTTCGCGAAGATCGTTGGGCGGAAGAAGAAGCCCTTCGTGGGCAGCTTGCAGCCGTTGTCGTGCTTCTCCGCGCCTTCCTTCACGCCTGCTTGGACGAGTTCGTTGATCTTGGTGAGTTGCTCGCGGCTGTTGATCGCGCCGAGGTCGGTGTTCTTGTCCATCGGATCGCCCACGCGCAGCACGGCGATACGGCGCTTCAGTTTCGCCAGCACCGCATCGGCGATGCTCTCCTGCACGAGCAGGCGCGAGCCAGCACAGCACACATGACCTTGATTGAAGAAAATGCCGTTCACGATGCCTTCCACGGCCTGATCCAGCGGCGCATCATCGAAGACGATGTTCGCCGCCTTGCCGCCGAGTTCGAGCGTCATCTTCTTCTCCGTGCCTGCGAGACTGCGCATGATGCTCTTCCCGACCTCCGTGCTACCGGTGAAGGCCACCTTCGTCGTCAGCGGATGATTGATCACCGCCGCGCCGGTTTCACCCGCTCCGCTGACGATGTTCACGACTCCATTCGGCAGGCCCGCTTCCTGGCAAATCTCGCCAAACTTCAGCGCCGTGATGCTCGTGGTT
>JBDNIB010000136.1:0-1969 GCA_041688535.1 Prosthecobacter sp. | reverse complement strand
CGATGTCGCGGGTGGCCTGGACCCAGTCGGCACCGCCGGTGCCGACCATGGGGCAGTGCGCGACGAATACGCCACCAACCTGATCGTGACCATCCTGACGAACGGCCTGACTGATGGCGCTCGTCAGCGGCTCAAAGGCCGTGCGCCGTGCTTTGATGTCGGCGGCTTGGAAAACGGCGTTGGCGAGCGGTTTGAGGTTTTCGTAGGGCGACAAGCTTGCCGCCGCTTTTTCGATTTCGGCAGCCGCCTGTTTCGCACCAGCGTCATCATCCTTCGAGAGCGCGAGTTGCAGCGGGAAGTAAGCATCCAGCAATCGACGCAGCATGGCGATGCGCTCGGGATCGGCGGGCTTGGCGTTTTCAGCGGGCGTCTCGATGATGAGCCCCAGATGACGATGAAGCTGCTCCAGACGTCCATCAATCAAGTTCCAGGCGCGCTGCCTGTCTTTTGGCGTGGAAGCGGTCGCGAGTTGTGTCAGGTCGTTGACCAGACTGCGGCTGAGTTCCTTCCAAACGGTCTCCGCTTCAGAATCGACGACGGACAGGTCAAAGGCCTCGATCTGCTGAACGATCGGCGAGGTTTGAGACGCGTCGTCATTTCGCAGACGCTGAATCGCGCGCAGCACGGGCGGCCATTGCGCAGCAAGAACGGTGTCCGGTTTCATCGCGGAAGTTTGCGGCAGGCCGCCGACGGGATTCATCATGCTCGGACGCGCCTGGAGCTGCAGTTCGCTGTCGAGCTTGAAGGCACCGCGTGATAGCACGACATCACCTTCGTTCAAACCAGACTCGACGATGTATTGATCGCCCGCCCGCGCGCCGAGCAGGATCTCGCGGCCTTCAAAGCTCAGCGCGTCGTCTTTAGGCAGTTTCACATACACCACGGCACGCTCGCCAGTGCGCAGCACGGCGGAGGCGGGCACCAGCAGCGGCAGTTTGCCTGACTTGCCGAGGCGAATGAAGCCGAGATCCTCGGCGCGCTCCAGTTTCATGCCGCAGATGTCGCAGGTGCCGGGCGCGTCCTTGATGATCTCGGGATGCATCGGGCTGATCCACTTGCCAGCTAGGTCGTTGGTGATCGCGTTGCCGTCGGCGTCGATTTCCGAGTGGATGCGGCCGGAAACGAACATGCCGGGCTTCAGCAGGCCGGATTCGTTTTTCACATTCACGCGCACGCTGACCACGCGGCGTTTGCGGTCGAGCACGGGGTCGATGAAGGCCACGCGGCCATGGAATTCGCGCCCTGGCACGGCTTCGCTGGTGAAGGTGGCATCCTGCGCGAAACGCAGCCACGGCAGGTCGCTCTCATACGCCTCCAGATTCACCCAGACCATGTCGAGATCGGCGATGGTGTAGAGCTTCTGGCCGGTGGTGACGTAGTCGCCTTCACGCGCGATCTTCTCAACCACGATGCCGTCCTGCGGCGCGGTGAGCACCACGTGATCGGACGGTGAGTCCTCCTTCGCCATGGACTCAATGCGTTCGGCGGGAATGCCGAGCAGGCGCAGTTTTTCGCGCACGGCGTCGTAGAGCAGGCGCTGCGTGCCGCTGGTCGCCGATTCGAGCTGCTTGTGCGCCTGAATGAGATCCTGCTGCGCCACGAATAGGTCGGGGCTGTAAATTTCCGCGAGGTGATCGCCCTTGCGCACGCGGGTGCCGGTGAAATCGACAAACATACGATCAAGCCGCCCGCCAACCCACGCAGTGATGCTTTGCACGCGCCGCTCGTCATACGACACCGTGCCGAACAAACGCAGCTCGCGCACAGCAGGTGCCCGCACGACTGGCGTGACGCGAAAATCGAGCATCGCGGCGGTTTCCGGCATCACACTGATCTCACGCAATCCACCAGCGGTTCGCGCGGAAGCGGGAATGAGGTCCATTTTGCAGATGGGGCACTTGCCCGCTCCCGGCTGGCGGATCTGAGGATGCATGGCGCAGGTCCAGACGGCATTGGATGCGGATGTCAT
>JBDNIB010001131.1:0-3981 GCA_041688535.1 Prosthecobacter sp. | reverse complement strand
CGGTTTCGTTCATCTCGACCATGAAGGTGCTCTGGCCGCGCGCGATGTCGTCGCTGGCACCGATGCGGGTGAAGATGCGGTCTGTGAGGCCGATTTCGGCGCTGGCGACTGGCAGGTAGCTGCCGATCTGCGCCATGAGAGTGAGCAGTGCGGTCATGCGCAGGTAGGTGCTCTTGCCGGCCATGTTGGGGCCGGTGATGAGGATGAGGCGGCTTTCTTCCGGCTCCAAAGTGATGTCGTTTGGCACGAAGCGCTCGCCGCTGGTGAGGTTCTGATCAAGCACGGGATGGCGGCCATCGCGGATGAAGAGATTGCGCGTCTCGTTGAGGACGGGGCGGGTGTAATTGAAGAGGCGGGCAGTTTCGGCGAGCGAAACGAGTGAATCGAGGATGGCGATGGTTTCGGCGGTTTCCTGGATGTGCGCGAGGTGCTCCAGCACGCGACCGCGCAGGGCGATGAACTCTTCGTATTCGAGTGCTTTGCTGCGCTCTTCGCTGCCGAGGATTTTGTCCTCCATGCGCTTGAGTTCGTCGGTGATGTAGCGCTCGCCGTTGACGGTGGTTTGCTTGCGATGGTAGTCGGCGGGCACGCTGCCGACGTTGGCCTTGGTGATCTCGATGAAGTAACCAAAGACGGCGTTGTATTTGATCTTGAGGCTCTTGATGCCGGTGCGCTCGATCTCGCGGTTTTGCAGGTCGGCGATCCACTGGCGGCCAAGCGTGGTGGCAGCGCGGAGTTCGTCGAGCGCGGGCAGGTAGCCCTCGCGGAAGACGCCGCCTTCCTTGATCTGCATGGGTGGCTCGTCGGCGATGGCGCGCTGGATTTCCTGCGAGATGGCGGTGAGGTCGTGAAGGCCCGACGGGCTGAAGCCCGAACTACGAACCTGCTCCAAGGCGATTTTGAGCGCGGGGACGACTTCTAGGGAGGTTGCGAGCATCAGCAGATCGCGGCCATTGCCGCTGCCCTGGCTGAGGCGTGAGCTGGTGCGTTCGAGATCGCGCACTTCTTTGAGCAAGGTGCGGATTTGGCTGAGGAGCATGGACTCGTCGAGCAAGGACGCGATCATGTCCTGGCGCTGCGTGAGCACGTCGAGATCACAAAGCGGATGCAGCACCCAGTGGCGGAGTTTGCGTGCGCCCATGGGCGTGCAGGTGCGGTCGAGCGCGCTGAGCAGCGTGTGCGCCGCGCCGCCGCGTGCGGTGACGAGTTCGAGATGGCTCTGGCTCGCGGCGTCGATGAGCACGACGTCATTGGTCTGGCCGACACGCAGACGCTGGATGTGATCGACGCTGCGGCGGAGCTGAAACTGGAGGTATTGCAGGATGCAACCAGCGGCGCAGATCGCGGCGCTGAGCTCCGCGCAGCCGAAACCGTCGAGCGATTGCACCTTGAAGTGTTGCGTGAGGCTGTGCTGCGCCTGATCGAGGAGGAAGAGGTAGCTCTCAATCGGCTGTGCACAGGCTGGACTGCCGAGCTGCTCGATGAGATCGCGCTGGTCCTCGCAGAAGAGGATTTCGCTGGCCTGGAGGCGCTCCAGCTCGTCGGCGAGATCGGCGGGAGTCTTGAACTCGGCGACCTCGAACTCGCCCGTGGTGTGATCCACATAAGCGAGGCCGAGTTTTTTGCCCTCGCGAAATACGGCGGCGAGGTAGTTCGAGCGATTCGAGTCGAGCAGGTTCGTATCGCTGATGGTGCCGGCACTGAGCACCTGTGAGACGGCACGCTCGACGATTTTTCCCGGCGTGGGAGCGCTGGTCTGCTCAGCGATGGCGACGCGTTTGCCCGCCTTGATCAGCTTCGCGATGTAGCCCTGCGAGGAATGATGCGGCACGCCGCACATGGGCACCGCGTTGCGCTTCGTGAGGGCGACATTGAGGATGGGCGCGGCGATTTTGGCGTCTTCGAAGAACAGCTCATAAAAATCGCCGAGGCGGTAGAAGAGCAGCACGTCCTCCGGCAGCTCCCGCCGGATGGCGAGATACTGCTTCATCATGGGAGTGGCGCTGGCGTCGGACATGGGCGGCGTCAAGGAGTCAAGAGAGTGGTCCAGAGGTCAAGGGAAGTGATGCTTGAAGGTGCGAGCGATTTTGCCATGATGCCGCATGACCCAAACCCAGCGCGAAGCCCTGTTCGACCTCCTGACCCTCTCCATTTATGCGGATGCCCACATTTCGCTGACGGAGGACCGCCTCATTGACTCTGCTTTCATCGCCGAGGGCTGGGATTCGGAATATCCGAAAAGCTTGTTCATTGAGGAGTCGTTCGCCCGTGCGCGTGAGGCGGCGGAAGGCGATGATACGATGTTTGACTACATCAATGAGCGGGCGCAGCCGTTCACGACCAAGGCAGGGCAGAAAGAGGTGCTCGGCGTGGTGAAAAACATCCTCAAGAGCGACGGTGAGACTCCAGAGGAGAATGAGTTTTACAGCCTGCTGGTGCAGGCGCTGCCGAAGATCGGCAAGTAAGCGCGGCTTACTCCGCCTCGGAATCTTCGGGTAGCGGGTTTAATTCGATGTGAATTTCGCGTCGGGCGAGCAAGATACGGAGGGCTTCAATGTCCTCCGGGGTCATGCTGAGCCAGAGCAGTCCTTGATCACGCTCTGGACCGACGGGATTGGGCGTGACCGAGTGCAGGGTGAAGCCAAACTGGCCGAAAAATGAAGCAGCGGCCTGGCTGGTGCTCATCCACACAGGGACCGGCTTGCCCTCGTGTTCGAGCAGGGACAAGCGTGCGGCGAGCAGCGTGGTGCCAAAACCTTGGTCGTGAAATTTTCGGTGAACCAAGCCATAGACCAGTGTGGCATGGTTTGAGTCACCCGCGAGTTCGAGACCACCGCAGGCGATGACTTGGCCGTTGTGCTCGACCACCAAAAAATAGGAAGTGCCGTGTGCGAGAAACTCGACGAAGCCCTGCATCCCGTCTGACTCGAGATAATCAGGCTCATTGGAGCGATGAATCTCGAAGCATGCCTCCAGATCATCGGGATGAAACTCGCGGATGCGGCAGCGAACCAGCTTGGGCGTGATGGCCCCGACCAGGCTGGCTTCGACGAATTCTTGTGCTGACATGGGGTGAAACTATCAGGCCTTGGGTTCAGCCGGAGGTGGTGGCGATTTTTTGCCGCCAGCAGGCCCGGCCGGTTTGCCAAGATAGCCGGGAAGCTCGATGCCGACGTTTTTGGCGATTTCATGCAGCGGCGGGACCGCACCAACGAGGCCGGAGAGGAAATCAGCAGTGCGGGTCTTGCCGTCTTCGCCAGTGCGGCCGGAATCCCAGACGGTGATCTTATCAATCTTGACGCCAGCGATGGCCTTGACCTGTTCGGCGACGAGGCCGGGCAATTGCTCCGTGACCATGAGCAGCGCGGCCTTGTCGGCACCACCGGCAGCGTTGACGATGGCGGCGAAGCCTTGAGCGCGGGCTTCGAGCTGCGCCAAGGTGCCAGCGGCCTGCGCTTCCATGTAAGTTTTGAGACCGGCGGCCTCGCCTTCTTTGACGATGCGGATTTTTTCAGCGTCGGCTTGGGCAACGAGCAGGATGCGGGTTTTTTCAGCGCCGGCTTCGAGTTCAATGCGCAGCTTCTGTGCCTCGGCGCTGATGCGCACACGATTTTTCTCGGCTTCGGCGAGCACTTCGATCTTCCGCTTCTCAATTTCGGCCTGCACGATGATGGTGGCCATCTGCGCGGCTTCTTCACGCTTCGCACGCTGACGTTCGGCGGATTCTTCAGCGAGGTAAGACTCTTGCAATGCCTTGGCGCTGGCGACTTTTTCAGCGGCGGTGCCGAGACGTTCGGCTTCGGCCTCGCGTTCGCGGCGGGCGGCGATGGAGTTGGCGATTTCGACGGCGGAAAGGTTCTCACCGGTGACGGCTTCGGCCTGTGCTTGGGCGACGCTGATGCGCTTTTCTTTGTCAGCCAGGGCGGCACCGATGTCGCCATCGCGTTCCTGCTGCGACACTTTGATTTTGGCGTCGTTGAT
>JBDNIB010001130.1:0-4702 GCA_041688535.1 Prosthecobacter sp. | reverse complement strand
TGTTTCCGCCGTGATCGGGGCGACTGCCGGTGTAGCAACGACTGCGGACGGTGCGGGCGGATCACAACTGGTCAGCGCAAAGACCGCAGGGAGGACAACAAGGGAGCGGAAACAGGAGTTCATAGGCGTGGTGCCGGACTCTGACGCCGCCAACCGAAACGGCATTCGATTTCCTTCTTTATTCAGGCCCGTTGAAGCCTGAATGGCTTCGGTAATATAGCCCAGGGATGAGCGAGCCTTAGCGAGCGATTCCCAGGGTTCATGTGCGCAGCACACCCGTGCAAACCCAAGACAGCACTGGAACGCACGGCTCGCCAGCAGCACCGCTCCCAGGCGCTGCTGGCCGCTCTGGGACTCCGCTGACACGCGCGCTTTGCTTCCTCTTGCTGTGGACCCAGCAGAACAGGAATTTATTACGGTCACTTCCGCCTTTTCACCACCTGCTGCGTCTGCCTTGTCTTCAGCATCAAATCGGCCTCCAGCACGCCGCTGAACTGCGTTAGCGGATAGACGATGCTGCGGCGGCCGATGATGCTGCCGGGGCCGATCACGCTGTTGCAGCCGATCTCCGCGTGGTCGCCGATGATCGCGCCGAATTTCCGCAGGCCGGTAGGAATCAGGTCGGTGTCCGTTTTCACACTCACTTCCAGGCGGTCCAGCCGCACGTTCGAAAGGACCACGCCCGCGCCGAGGTGCGCCTTGTGACCGAGGATGGAGTCGCCCACATAATTGTAGTGCGGCACCTCGCAGCCGTCGAAAATGACGCAATTTTTGAACTCGCAGGAGTTCCCCAGCACGCAGCCATCGCCGATGATCACATTCTCGCGGATGTAGCAGCCGGCGAGGATCTGGCAGTTCCGCCCGATCCAGGCCGGGCCTTTGATCACCGCGCCGGGTTCCAGCGTGGTGCCTTCGTCAATGAACACATCCTCGCCGATGAACGCCCCTGGCGGCACCTGCGTGCGAATCTCGCGTTGCAGCCGAAACTCCAGATACTGCTCGATCCGCGTCAGCGCCGTCCACACCGGCGAGTCATCCGGGAACAGGATGCCATGCTTCGTGTGCGTCAGGTCGAGGTAATCGCGGGCGGGGAACATCGAATGGGCTTACACCGTCAGGATTTCCTTCTCTTTCGATACGATATGCTCGTCGATTTCACCGACTTTCTTGTCGGTCATCGTCTGAATCTCCTTCTCGCGGCGGTGCAGTTCATCCTCGGTGATCGCACTGTCCTTTTCGGCTTTCTTCAGTTTTTCTAGCGCGTCGCGCCGGGCGGAACGCACGCGGACTTTGGCTTCCTCGCCGAGCGTTTTGCACATTTTCACCATCTGCTCACGGCGTTCCTGCGAGAGGGACGGAATCGGCAGGCGGATCACTTTGCCTTCGATGCTGCCGTTCAAGCCGAGGCGGGATTCGCGGATCGCACGGTCGATGTCCTGCAAAGTAGCGGGATCAAACGGCTCGATGCGGATCAGCCGCGCATCCGGCGTGGTGATCATCGCGAGCTGCTTCAGTTTCATGTGGCTGCCGTAGCTGTGGACGTGGATGTCCATGTTCTCGACGAGGGTGGGGTTCGCCTTGCCCGTGCGCACGGTGGCAAATTCGTGGATGGCGTGTTCGACGGCTTTCGTCATCGATTCTTCGCACTCCAGCATGGTCATTTCAGGGTCCATAAGAGTCAGGTTGGGTGGTTTTTTCTTTCTTCGACGCTGCGGCGCGGAAGCTCAAGCGCAATCCTGCGCCGACGCTGCGTTTACCGCGCGGGCCAGATCACTGCAAGCCCCCCAGCCTGCGCTGGCCGACAAGAGCACGGGGGCAGACGGTCATGCCCGTGATGCCATGAACGTCTAAGGTGAGGCACGGAGCGCAGCGGAGTTGCCTCCACCGCCTTTTAATGTTCGACTTGTGGGGTGGACATCACGGGGCCGACTGGAATTCTTACCGACTTACGGAGAGGATCTTGTAATTCGAATCTCCAGTGTGTCATCATTCCGTTATCGTATTCTGGATATACGCTGTAGCCGTCTTCGGTGATCCCTGCTTTGGCAATTGCTTCGGCTAAATCATCCGATTCTGCCTTGGTTAAAAGGCCAAACGCCTCGTCAACAAGGCAAGCCTCATCGTAAGCAATTCCGCTCTTCTCACTTGGGTCAAAGGGGTGAAGGTTCGAAAGGAAAAGATGAGGGCAATCAAGGCCCCACGACTCATATTCCTCTTCACTCTCGGCGACCGATTGAATGTATCCTATGCAGCTACCCTCATTCCACCAGATGAGGTCGCCAACACATATGATACTTCCGTCGGGGTATTTCATTTGTCGAACGTCAAAGGCCTGACACCCGCTACCGGGAGCGCCACTCCGCAACAGGATTAAAGATTGTAGTTGCGAATGTCATTTCGACTCGGAGCGGGTAGCCGGTTGTCCACCACCGTCTTGTTCTGCCTTGGTGGGTAATAGCGTCTTAGGGACTGCCTTGG
This sequence comes from Prosthecobacter sp., assembly GCA_041688535.1. Taxonomy (GTDB): domain Bacteria; phylum Verrucomicrobiota; class Verrucomicrobiia; order Verrucomicrobiales; family Verrucomicrobiaceae; genus Prosthecobacter. The sequence continues at coordinate 2,224 of JBDNIB010001130.1, read as the reverse complement.
TATCTTTTTTCTTCAGGACTTTGTGCAATCGGCTCATTTCCTCCTTAACGTCGTCGCCAAGCTCAGCCTTGCGCTCCAATATCCTGATCTCAAGTGGTAGAATATTCAGAAAGTAACTCTCTGGATCGGACGCGCCAATCTTCTTCTCTTTATCAAGCAACCAGACCAGAAAATTGATTTGCATCTCCATGTAAGAGAGCTTCTTGTTCGCCTCCAGCCATTTGGCAAGGCCACCAGCCTCGTCAAAGGGAGTTCCTTCCCAGTATGGTTTGGGGTGATTCTCCCCATCCTTGCCTTTACGCTGATAACCATATTCGGAGTAGTCTGTGGGCTGGTCCTGAAGTTGGTAATAGATGTTCCAGTAGCAGGCGTCACCAACTGACCGCTGAAGGGAGTGGTTGCGAAACGGAATAGATTGGCGTTTGTCGTTCAAGTGCTCGATCATGTAAGGAACTGCCAAATTCTTAAGCTCACTTAGCTTCTTGAATGCCATTTCGCAGCCTTTGAAACGCTTGGCGTATTCAGGATCGGGTTTGTCTAGAAGTTCAGGTGGCATTGGCGGGAGAGACTCCTCGACTTGGCCCTCTCGCATCTTCTCAATGAGCTTCTTAGGATCTAGCGCGTCCCGATCCATCAGCACTAATTGCTCGATTAGCGCCCTGATCTGGACTTCTTGCTCCGGAGTGGCCTTCTTCGGGCTAGGCGTTTGATCTTGCTGTGCCCTGCCTACTCCTGAGAGCGCGAGCACAAGAGAGAAAAGATAGACGCTGATTCTGAGCGATTGTGTGAGCATCATTCTCTGGCAGAACGTCAAGGGTCTGCCACAGGCTACCGGCAGCGCCCCTTCGATTCAAGTTTAGGTTTCTCGTTGCCCTCAGACTTCGAATCCGGAGCGGTAGCGGGTTGGCGTGCGCCGGCTTGTTCGTCCTCGTCCGCACGGAAGGCGGCTCTTATGACTTTGTCCCAATCGTATCGGAGAGGAACGTCGTGATCGTATCGATACTTCTCAGAGCTAGTCAGGATCCTCCGATTCTTTAAGTCGTAAACATGTGTCACAGCATGCATCTCGTGGAACAGTGTATCAGGGACCTCACTCGCCTTCACCGTTTCTGGATAAATGATGAATCGATCTTGAATGATGTGAACGGCAATCGCACCGAATGCACCACCAAAAGTCTTAACGTAGTAGACATCTTTTGCGATCACCTCACCAGTTCGAGAGGTTATGGTGTATCCAGATTTGTCCTCGGATAGAACGAACAGTCGCGTTGTAGAAATGCCTTCAAAGCTCCCGATGGAGTATATCGCTACCTCTGGTTGAACGATCTTGATTTCTTTGTGTGATTCATCCTCGGCCCGGCTGGCAAGCGTCAAGAACCCTGCGGCGAAAATGATCAGTGCGTGCGTCCTCATATTTTTCTTTACCGAACAGTTGGATGGGACACAAAAGCGTGGGTTTTGTGCCTGTGCTGCGCTATAGTCCACATTTCGTGCCCGGATGTCCAGCTCAGTCCCTCGAATGTGTCCCATCACACGAATTTCGTTGCGACTCACACAGGTTTTGTCGCCTATGCGCTCGCATAGGAATGAAAAGCCACATTGGCTGAGCTTCGTGGTGTCTGTCCCTTGATTCCACTTGGACCAGCCCGCACCCAAACTCCCGCCATGCGGGCCAACGGCCCGCAGGAGTCCAGCCCAGGGCGCAAGCCCTGGGTTGCTTGACCAGCCCGTTCCTGCTCAAGGTCGCGCTCCAACGGAGCGCGGGAACAGGGGCGAACTCACCTGACGTGCGGCCAGTTCCAGGCTTCCCACCTTGCGCACGCTCTCCCGCGCCCCTTCAGGGCGCGCCCTTGGGCATGGTCGGGTGGGACATCCCTACCCAGGGCGGTGCTCGCCAAGGCTCGCCTGCCCTGGGCTTATTCCTCCGCGCCCTTGGCGCTGCAAAAGCCCCGGTCCCCCGCCTTAACCGCGTGCCATTCGTGCCTGTTCCTCTATCGCCTTCTTCCAGCAAGGCTGGGGCGGTGGTTGGGATCGGAAAGGCGCGATTGAGGTCCGGCTGCGTTTCATCCCGAGCCGCCGGAAGAGCAAGCGGCACGCGTTTCCTGAAACTGGGTCTAGCACAAAGACCCCATGGCTCCCAAATCTCAACAAGGACGGATTTCGTCTCAACAAGCGGTTAAAACCTGCCCGCTTTCTCAAATCCGAGATGGGAGAGCTAATTGCA
>JBDNIB010001129.1:0-1664 GCA_041688535.1 Prosthecobacter sp. | reverse complement strand
TCCTGATGGGGACCGACCTGGTTTGAAATCAGCCAATCAGGCGTTTCGGGAGCTTTTCAAAGAGGAAATTGTCGCGGACGAACGCATCTTTGGCTGTCCCTCCAGCAAGTTCAGTCCAGACAATGAAACAGGCAGGCGGCCAAACTACGAGAAAGCGTTGTTACCAGACGAGTGTCATTGGATGTTCTTGAAGCACCAGAGTGAAGAATCCCATCCCAAAACACCCATGGTCATCGAAAACAGCCTCACGTCATCGTGGCCGCCCAAATGGGACACCGCTCATCCTGCTTTCGCATGGTTTTGGGGAACAAGCTTCACCACGAAAGGTCGCTCATGGCGCGGCTACCAGATCATCATCGGTCGCAATGACGGCACCGTGCAGGTCGAAAAACTCCGCTCCGATGGCACGCTCGACTGTCATTCGCCGCCGAACCTCGACGTACACGGGAAAAGCTGGATCGACTACCTGACGCCTGAGCAGGTCGCGCAGCTCGCCTACTGGGACATTGAGGAGAAATAGCCCATCGAGCTTGTTCTGCGGCGATTTCGGGCGAAGCCGGTTCGCCCTCACTCCGTCTCGGCTTCAAACACATCCGGCACCGGCGCATGTTCGACGACCCAGGCCAGTGCTTCCTCCTTCGTCGTGAGGGCGCCTTCGAGCTGTAGGGTTTGCAGGGTGTGCAGCAGGCGGCCCAGGGCCTTGCCGGCGTGCCAGCCGTAGGCGATCAAATCTGCGCCAGTGACGAGACGTGGCGGCAGCAGCGGCTCGCTGGCGAACTCCTGCTGTTTGGCGAGCAGGAAGTCGTAATTGTCCGTGAAGCCGTTCGAGCCGAGGCAATCGACGCGGTGCAGGGCCAGTTCATCCGCGAAGGAGGTCCGCGCCATGAAGCGGCGTAGCTTGGCGGTACGCATTTTTTGCACTTCCATGAAATTCATGTGGTACTCCACGGCGGTGACGGTGGGTTCGATCACGTCGTTGGGGAATTTCAGGCGGCGCATGATGCCGCCGGTCATTTCCGCGCCGAGCTTGTCGTGGCCGTTGAAGCGGATGCGGCCCGTGTCGGCATCCCGCGTCTGCGTGGCCGGTTTGGCGATGTCATGCAGCAGCACGCTCATCACCAGCGGTAGAGAAGTGTCTGCGGGCAGCAGGCTGAGCATCAGACGCGTGTGGATGAAGACATCCCCCTCCGGGTGAAACTGCGGCGGCTGCTCGCACCCTTGCAGCACGAGGATTTCCGGCAAAAACTGCGCCATCAGGCCGCTGTTCACCAGCAGGTCGAAGCCACGCACACGGTGCGGGCTGCGCATGGTTTTCACGAATTCCTCGCGCACGCGCTCAATGCTCACGCTTTGGATGTGATGCGCGAGGCCGCAGATGGACTCCCAAGTGGCGTGCTCAATGTCAAAGCCGAGCACGGTGGCGAAGCGCACCGCTCGTAGCATGCGCAGGTGGTCTTCCGCAAAGCGCTCCGCCGCCACGCCGATCGCCCGCAGCAGGCCGTGCTTCAGGTCCGTCTGCCCGCCGACGTAGTCAATCACGCGCTCCGTCAGCGGATCGAAGAACAGGCCGTTTACCGTGAAATCGCGGCGCTGCGCGTCGAGTTCAGGCGTGGAGTAGGTCACGCTGTCGGGCCGTCGGCCGTCGCTGTAGCTGCCATCGCTGC
>JBDNIB010001128.1:0-1670 GCA_041688535.1 Prosthecobacter sp. | reverse complement strand
TCGGCGTGGGAGGGTGGCCAGGTCAACGCAAGCGCACGGAACCTCGAACTGCCAAGATGAGCCACTGAGGTTGTTTGGGTCGCAACGCTCGCGAAGGTCCCGTCTTTCTGGCATTGCCGAAAGGCCTGTGCAGCGAACTCCGGGCACGTTGAAGAGGAAGCCCGAAAGCGAAGTAACTGGTTCTGCATCGCGCAGCGCCGGCTGAACTGGCCACGATAGATTGAAGTGCGGCCCACGAGTCCCAATGATTGCCCTTCGTTCAACAGGACGTCCCCATCGAGAACTTCGAATCGGCTGAACTCAGCGTCGGTCATGGGCATCGTCAGCACGTCTGATAGATCGATTGTGCCGTCCAAGACGTTCTTCGTTCGCAAATATGGTCGCAGTGGGCCAGGCGCAGTGACTGCCAATGCCTTACCCGCGAGCACGTCCCCCCGGTCATCGACTCGCTTCGTCTCCCACTCCCCGGCGGCGTGAAATTCGGGGAAGCGGAGGCGGGGGCGGGTTTCGCCTTCGCGGGGGAAAAGCTGCTGCATCAGCCCTTTTTTATGGGTCTTGAGCGCGGCGAGTTTTTGGCTTTGGGCGGCGATCACCTCGTCCAGCGTGGTCAGGCACTCGGCGATTTTTTGTTGTTCGGCGGGGGATGGGAACGCGATGCCGAGTTGCTCCAGTTGACTTGGATACAGATGAACTACCGTGTCGCCTTGTGCCACCTTTGCAATATCGTGCTTCTTGGGGCCATTGAGATAATAGCTGAGAAACGGACCGTCTAATTTAGAGCGGATCACATTGAGATCACCACCCAAGGCAACGCCATCGCGCATAACGCAAGACGCTGTGGCGATGTCGATCTTTGTTTCCCCGGAAGACGGAATGATCACATCATTCTTTTGGCTCAGGAATAACCCAGAAGGTGGAAGCTTTGTTCGTGAGAAGACAGTTTCGATGATTTCACCATAACGCGTGTAAAGCTCTCCATATCGGATGCACGGCTGCTTCCCCGTTTTATCTACATCGGCTTTAGCGATTCCTTTTCCTTTCAGGATGCTTGATTGCTCACCAAGCGTTGTGTCCTTCCACGCAGCCGCATCCCGAAATCCAGGAAACCGCAGTTTCGGCGTCAGCGTAGCGGGAGCATCCTGCTCCCTTCTCATCCCTGAAACCTTGGAGCTGGAAGCTCCGGCTACTTTTTTCCTGCTCATACGCGCTGAGTCCTGAGATGTCGCGGCCTTGGGCGCGTTTGCCCAGGAGCGGGGTGAGTTCGGCCATGAGGGCGAGTTCGGCGTGGGTGCGGGCTTTCCAGCCGAGGCCGAGCGGGGCCATGAGGTCGCCCAATTGCTCGCCGTCGAAAATCATGCGCTGGAGGATGCCGTCCACGAAGGTTTGCAGGGCGGCGGTGGCGAGGCCGTGGCGCGTGGCGAGGTCGGCGAGTTCTTTCGACTGTTTCTCGGCTTTGAAGCGCTGGTAGCCGTCGCGGATGGTCGGTTCGCTGAGAGCTTCGCCCGCTTTCAGGGTGGCGATGTATGCGCCGATGTCTTCCCGCTCGTCCATGACCTTGGCATCGGACTGGATGAGGCCGACGAGTTGCTCGCGGCTCATCTTCTGCTTGCCCGGTGTCTGCGCGGTGAAGCGGGCGATGAGGCCCATGATGTAGTCGTAATCAATGACGG
>JBDNIB010001127.1:0-14394 GCA_041688535.1 Prosthecobacter sp. | reverse complement strand
TTGAGCTTCCAGTCGCGCAACTCGCTGCCGACTTCCTCGACGCGCTTGCGCGTGGAGCAGTAGATGATGCCGGTCTTGAACTGCGTGACGATCTTTTTGAGCCGGGCGTATTTGTCACCGTTGTTTTTCGTCTGCGCGATGTTCAGGCTCAGGTTCGGCCGCTCGAAACCCTGAATCGTGACAAACGGATCGCGCAATTGCAGCGTGCGCAGAATGTCGTCCCGCACCTCTGGCGTGGCCGTGGCGGTCAATGCGACGACCTGCGGACGATCCAGATTCGCCAGTGCTTCGCCGAGCCGCATGTAGTCAGGACGGAAATCGTGGCCACATTGGGAGAGACAGTGCGCTTCATCGACGGCAAACAGCGCGATCTGCACCTGCCGCAGCGCGTTGGTAAACTTGTGACTGCGAAACCGCTCCGGCGCGACATAGACGAGCTTGTACTCGCCCCGCCGCAGCGCTTCGATGCGCTCCTGCTGCTCAGCGAGCGGGATGGAGCTGTTGATCAGCGTCGCGGGGATGCCACGACGTTCGAGCGCATCCACTTGGTCCTTCATCAAGGCGATGAGCGGACTCACCACGACGGTCACGCCGTCCATCACCATCGCCGGAAGCTGGTAGCAGAGCGATTTGCCGCCGCCCGTGGGCATGATGACCATCGTGTCGCGCCCGCTCAGGATGCTCGCCATCACCGTTTCCTGACCGTCGAGGAACTCGCGAAAGCCGAAATACTTCTGCAACGCCATCTTGGCGTCGTGGATCGGGGTGGAGTCGGCGGTGGGGAGAAGTTCGGGTGGCATGGGCTTTCTAGCCTGTGTTCTGAAGCAGCGAGACAGGGACACAGGCTAGAAAGCCCATGCTACGCACCAGCGCAATCATTGCTCGTCCTTCTTCCCGGCTGTTTTGGATCTCAGCGAAGGATCAAAACCGAGTTTATCACCTGCGCATTGCAGACTCTTCACGATGTTGGCCTCCTCAAAATCCAGCGCCTCCTCCAGGCCGAGGCCGCTGGTCTTGGGCAGCTTCGCGGCTTTGCGTTCGCGCACCATGGCGAGCGTGCGGGCGAGTTCGGTGCCGGGTTTGTCGGGGAAGGTGGTCCAGTAGCCGGGTTTGAGGCAGGGAATGTCGAGCGGATCGCGCGTGATCATTTCCAAATGGTACCCGATCTCGGGATTCGACTTCTCAAACAGCGCGAACATGCGCGGAAGATCGAGGATGCCTTCGCCGAGCGGCACTTCGGAGAGCTGGAAGCCATCCGCCGTTTCCTGCACGGCCATGTCCTTGATGTGCGTGGTCACTGCGAAGGGCGCGAGCGTTTCCACGACCGTCATCGGGTCTTCGAGGAGGGCGATGCTGTTGCCAGTATCGACACAGGCCCCGATATGCGGGCTGCTGAGGCGGCCGAGCAATTCCGCGAGTTCGGCGGCGTGGAAGTCCTTGTGATTTTCGATGCCGATCTTCACGCGCTGCCGTCGTGCGACAGGTTCGGCGAGCTGCATGGACTTGAACGCGCCGTCCTTCCAGTGCTTGAATCCCTCCAGACTGGAAAACAGCTCGTAACGCCGTCCGCCGGTCGCGGAACGATAAATCGTGGCCCCAGCTTCCTTGGCGATTCGCAGTTCGTTGTCGAAGCGGGCCACGTCGTTTTCGTTCTTCGGCAAGGTGATGCTGCCTTCGAGCTTCATGCCGTAGGATTCACAGGTGGCGCGCACCTTGCCGGCGAATTCACTCGTCCAGCCATTCACCATGATCTGCAACGTGCCAACGCCGAGATCGCGCACATGATCCAGCACATCCAGCGCATGCTCGAAGGGCGGATACTTGAGATTGGAGTATTTGCCGTGCCAGCGCTTTCCACACGAATGAATCACGATGCCCATTTTCTTCCCCCGCAACGCCGCCGAAGACGGCAACGCGGCTGCGAAAGCAGCGGCGGAAGTGAGCAAGGTGCGACGAGTCATGCGGCTTCAGGGAACGTGCGCGAAGAGGAAATCATTTCTCCAGATCGTAGGAAGAGTGTGGCGACAGCCCGCCCGTCGGTTTGGGCGCTTGATGTGTCAACACGCTCCCAAACGTCGGGTGGTGCTGCGAATTGAATCAGGCCTTTATACGGGAACCTTCGACGCAGCACAAACCCAACCTACGTTCCGGCCATTCGTGATTTTCAGAATCGAAAAGATGCCAAGCAGGCGGGTTTTGCATTGGGTGGACGTGCGAATTCGCATTCAACGCTGCGGTTGCCGATTGTCTCGTCTCTTTGCAAAAAGCCGCTCGCCAGCCAACCCACCAAGTGGGGCGGTGATCAGCGGCACCAAAAGCGTGAGTAAATCGGAACCGTGAGAACGGGTCCAATCGAGAGTTGGCAGATAGAACAAGAGATACACAACATAAGCAATGAGGGCCGCCATGGAGGGCCAACAGCTCCAGCGCAAACAGGCGGACGCCAAGGCCGCCAGAAAAAACACACCTCCATAAACCAGGCCGAGACTCAATGGAGAACCAAAAATTGAAAACGGCCAGTAGGCTGGCTGATGCATGTGTCGCGAGACTTGCCCAAAAACCAGCAGCGAGTCTACTGCAAGCAACGAGAACCATAACACAAGTCCAAGAGATAGCGCACTGACCCCACTGACGAGAAAACCGAGTAGCATTTGGATTCTCATCCAGTTCATGCGGGATGGAGATTTCATCGGAGTTGTTTTAACCAATCATCGGATCACCTCACCGCCCCACCGACCCACTCGGGCTGCCGTTTCGCGAGGCAGTCGGAGAGCCAGCGGACGAGGTCGGCGACGGAGTCGTGCTTTTTGCGCAGGGCGTTGAGCGCGGGCCAGTCGAGGGTGTGGCGCGGCGTGGGGAGTGTGATCTTCTGAATGCGCAGGAGATTATGCACGGCCTCGAACTCGGCGGCGCTCATGGCGCGGAGTTCCTTGGCGGAGGGCAGTTCATCGAGCACAGTGAGCGGCATGCCGAGGCTGCTGATGCCGACGCCGAACTGATGACCGAGGCTGCGCAGGGCATCCACGAGCGCCTCGTCATTCAAGCCTTCGGCGATGACGATCTCGCTCTGCAAGGTCCAGCGGGTGGCGCTGAGTGCCTGGAAGAAATCGGCGCTGAAGGTGTCGAGGGCGACGCTGAGCTTGAGCTGCACGCCAGTGAGTCCGACCTCGGGACCGCCGAGGTGGCGGCGGAGGTCGAGCATGGCGGTGTCGAAGCGCGGGGCGTCGTCGCTGCCGGTGTCGAGATCCCAATCGGCGACGACGAGGTCGGGAATGTCCCATTCGCCCTCCATGCTGGGTGCGCCGCTGCTGTTGCGATTGAGCAGGAAGGGATAACGCGAGCGTTGGAGACAGAGCCGCTCATAAATAGCGACGAGGCGCAGGTGACGGGAGAGGTTTTGATCGCTCTCGGCATCGTCATCGAACAGGCTCTGGCGCGTGGCACCGTTGCTGCCGACGACTTTTTTCTGCCGTTGGTAGTAGCCCTGCCCCTGATCGACCTTCGCGATGGGCGAGGTGGGATCGTAGCTGAGGATGGAGAAGTGGTAGCGCAGCGTGGCGTCGCTGTAGCCTTCGCCGAGACGCAGGCGCACGAGGCGGATGAGCTCGGTGCCCTTGATCGAGTCCGCGGGATCCTGTGGCAGGATCTCAGGCAGTAGTTGGCGCAGTTGTTCGCGTAAGTTCATCCGTGATGGGGATGTGCGCAGGATGCACGCGGGCGGGTGCGATGGTCAAGATGTAAAAGCGGGGGCGGATGACGGAGAGGTCAGACGTTAGATGTGAGAAGTCAGAGGTGGGAGGTGTGCGTGCGGCTTCTGACATCTTACTTCTAACCTCTCACTCTCTGATGCCTCACGATTCCCGGATCGTGTACTGCGTCCGCCTGCTGTTCAACCAGCGCACGCCGAACATGTCCATCGTGGCACGCAGGGCGCGATTGCCGAAGCCGTACTTGCTCACGCCGTGGATGCGCGGGCGGTGATTCACGGGCATTTCGGTGACACGCCAGCCCATGTTGCGGATGAGGGCGGGAATGAAGCGGTGCATGCCGTTGAAGAGCAGCAGGGCCTCGCGGCAGTCACGGCGCATGACTTTGAGTGTGCAACCGGTGTCGCGCACATGGTCACCGACGAAACGGGAGCGCACGAAGTTGGCGATGCGGCTTTGCAGGCGCTTGAACGGCGTGTCCTTGCGCTTCGCGCGGTAGCCGCAGACGAGATCGAAGCCCGCGCCTTCGTCGAGCTTCGTGATCATGGCGGGGATGTCGGCGGGGTCGTTTTGCAGGTCGCCGTCGAGCGTGACGATGACATCGCCCTTCGCCGCATGGATGCCAGCGTGCATGGCGGCGCTCTGGCCGCTGTTTTTTGCCAAGACGATCACGCGCACGCGGTCACCACGCTGCGCGCGGGCGAGGGTCTGATCCTGCGAGCCGTCATCCACAAGCACGATCTCAAAATCACGCCCGGCCATTGCAGCGGCGATTTGTGCCTGCATCTCCACGACATTGTCCTCCTCATTGTAGAGGGGCACGACGACGGAAATGGCGGGTGACGAGGGCATGGGCGGGAAAAAACGGGCGTCATAAGTCGGGCGCACGATAATCGTGGCAAGCGAAGATTTTTAGCCAGCGCACCTCATTCCCCGCATGCATGACGCGAGCGACGGACAGCACCTCGCAGCGTTCGAAATGGGACTTGATCGAGTCAGGCGGAGCCACGGCAGCGGGGTCATCCGTGACAAAGATCGCGCTGCGGCCGGCGAAGAGGCTGAGATCATCCGCCAGCGACTTCACCGGTTCGGTTTGACCGAGGTAGTGGTCGAGTTCGACGGCGAGGGGCCAATCGTTCGCGAGCACAAACCATGATTCGTCGCCATGCGTTTGCTGTTGTACCGCAGCGACGAGTTTCGCGCTCTCTTTCCAGCCGCGCATCGACCTGGACGGATCAGCGGTGAAAAAATGCGTGTAATCGGAAGCGGCAGCGGTTTGCCGCGAGAAGCGCCACGTCAGGCCGAGGGTGCGCGGCAGGTCGGTTTGGAGCAGGAAGGCGCTTTGCAACGCGGCGAGCACGATGGCGATGGTGCGCAGGCTGATTTTGTCCGCGCTGGCGATGCCGCCGAGCACCGCACCGCGATGCGCGAGCAGCATGGCCGCAAACAGCATCCACACCGCGCCACCCATGTCCGGCCAGCGGTCACGCGGCCCGTACATTAGGTCCACCGCCGCCAGCGGCAGCAGTATCGCAGGCGGCATGCTACGCAGGGACAGCAGCGTGGCACGTTCAAAGGCCAGCCGTGCCGCCAGCACGAAGAACATGAGCAGCAGTGGCGAGGCGAGCACCACCCAGCGCAGCAGATTCGGCAACAGCCGCCATTCCGGCCAGACGATGCCACCTTGCACGCACAGCCAATAAATCACCGCCAGCAGCCATGCACTCGCGATCACGACAAATCCCGAGCCATGCAGGTGATGCCGCAGCCGCTCCGGCAGTGCGAAAACCAGCGCCATCGCCGCCATGACGCCGAGCGCAGGCGGCTGCGCCAGCACGGTGCCTGCCACACAGGCCGCTGCCGCCCACCATGCCCAGTGCAAGGGCTGCGCATGCAACAGCGCGATGCGCAAATACCACGCCGTCAGCGGCACGAACGTGAACACGACCGTCGCCGGAGTCAGCGTGACGGCGGCGAGATTGACGGCGGGTAGCACATTGATGATCACCACCGCCCAGCCCGCGATCTGCGCATCAAACAAACCACGCATCAGCCGCCACACCGCCAACGAAGCCACCAGTGCGAGCAGCGGTGCGAAAAAACGCACGCCAAACTCAGTCGAGCCACCGATCATCATGCCCAGTTTCGCGAGCAGCGGCACCAGCGGTCCCATTTCGCGGAAACTGCCGATTTCACCGTGCTTTACACAAAAAACCGCCAGTGCCTCGTCGGGCGCGAGTTCCAGCGTCGGCAGCAGTGCCCAGCGCCAGAGCGTGAGCAGACCCAGAGCGGCAAAGAGAAAGCGCTGGCGCTGCATGATGGTTGCACGCATTGAATACTGGACGCCGCCGTCATGTCAAAGCGTCCCCTCTTATGAAATACCATCTCCTACTCTCTTTGCTGCTGCTGACCGCCTTCGCTCGTGCTCAGGACGCCCAGCCGAAAACCGCCGAAGAAATCCTGCGCATCGTCCGCCTCAGTTACGCACTGCAAAACCACAAAATGAACGGCGAACTGCGGGATGACGCCACCGGACGTCGTGAGCCGATGACGCTCACGATGGAGGACAAGGTCATGCGCTTCCTCTTCAAAAATCCACCGACTGAGATTGTCCACCTCGATCTCAATACCGAACCCGCCACACTGTATCAGGTGCGCCAGGGCGGTTCATCCGTGGTGCCCTCCAGCCAGCATGGTGACAAAGTGCGCGGCATGGAGTTCAACTATGAGGATCTTTCCCTCGGCTTCCTCTACTGGCCGCGGCCGCAACTCATGGGAGAGGACCGCGTCAGTGGGCAGAAATGCTGGATCGTGCGCGTGACCAATCCCCGCCGCGACGGTCCCTACTACGTCTTGGATCTGTATGTGCATCAGGGCAGCGGCGGCGCGGCAAAAATGGTGGCCTACGACCGCAATAGCAAGATCGTCAAACGCTACATCGTCACCAAGGTGCAGAAGGTGGAAGGCGCGACGACTTTGAAGGAACTGCGGATTGAAACGCTCAATCCCTTCAATGGTGACATCAAAGGCCGTACCTACATGACGCTGGATGAGCCGGTGAAGAAATAACGCGACGCATGCAACCACCGCGCAAATTCACCCCGCATCCCTTCGCCTATCATCAGGAGCTGGACGTCCGCATTGAAAGCCTGACCAATGAGGGCGCAGGCGTGGCTCGCGTGGACGGCTGGGTCGTCTTCGTGCCTGTCACGCTCGCCGGAGAGCTGGTGAAGTGCCGCGTCTTCCGCAATCACAAGAACTACAGCGAGGCCGATTTCGTCGAAGTCATCGAGCCGTCTCCGAATCGCGTCACGCCGCAGTGTCCGCTGTTCAGTCAGTGCGGCGGTTGCCAGTATCAGCACCTCGCCTATGAGGAGCAGCTTCTCTGGAAGCAGCGCCAGGTCGCCGACCTGCTCAAGCACATGGCGAAGATCGAGCATCCGGTGTGCGCGGTGATCCCCTCGCCAGTGCAATACGGCTACCGCTCCAAGATCACGCCACACTTCTAGCGCCCGAAGGAAGGCGGCATCGGCGCCATCGGCTTCCTGCGTGCCCGCACGCGGAATGCGATGGTGGATGTCGAGCAATGCCCCATCGCCATGCCCGCGCTGAATGAGCAGCTCGCCGCCGTGCGCAAGCGTGCCCGCGCGAACGCTGCCGAGTTCAAAAACGGTGCCACGCTGCTCATGCGTGCCGCGAACAATGGCGTCCTCACTAGGAGCGATGAAATCGCCATCGAAGACGTCGATGGCGTACGTTTCGAGTTCCAGGCCGGTGATTTTTTCCAGAACAACCCCTTCATCCTGCCCAAGTTCGTCCGCCACGCCATCGACGAGGCCAAAGCCACCGGCGCAAAGCATCTCGTGGATGCCTACTGCGGCAGCGGCTTGTTTGCGATCAGCGCCGCACGTGATTTTGAGCAAGTCATCGGCGTCGAGATTTCCGAAAGCGCCGTCAAGAAGGCTGCGCACAACGCCGAGATCAACTCGCTCACGAACTGCCACTTCATCGCCGCCGATGCGCAGCACGTCTTCAAAGACGTGCCGCATGCCGGAGCGGACACCGTCGTGGTCATTGACCCGCCGCGTGCGGGATGCAGCCCCGAGTTTTTGCAGCAGCTCTTCGCCTTCAATCCGAAGGGCATCGTCTATATCTCCTGCAATCCCGCCACGCAGATGCGCGATCTCGTGCTCTTCACCGAAGCCGGCTTCAAACTCGGCACCGTACAGCCCTTTGACCTCTTCCCACAGACCAAGCATCTCGAATGCGTCATGACGCTGAGCCGATGAACCGTTTCGAATTCGCCACCGTCCAGCGCATCATCTTCGGGCGTGGTGTGATCCGCGAACTGCCCGAGCTATGCCGCAGTTTCGGGCAGCGAGCACTGCTCATCACCGGCAAACGACCGCGCCCATGGGAAACTCGGCTGCCTTACGTCGCCATTCAATCAATTGGCGGTGAACCGACCATCCAGGACATCGAGAGAGGCGTCGAGGTCGCGAAACATCACAACGCCGATCTGATCGTCGCCATCGGCGGCGGCAGCGTCGTGGATGCGGGGAAAGCCATCGCCGCCATGAGCACCCAGCCCGGCGGCTTGACGCGCTACATTGAGGTCATCGGTGAAGGTAAGCCGCTCGAAGCGACTCCCCTGCCCTTCATCGCCGTTCCGACCACCGCCGGCACCGGCGCCGAGGCCACGCGCAACGCCGTCCTCGCGAGTGAAGAACATCGTGTCAAAGCCAGCCTGCGTCATGCCTCCATGCTGCCGCGCATCGCTTTGATTGATCCTGAGCTGGCCGTCGATGTACCTCCCAATATCACCGCTGCCAGCGGTATGGATGCGCTCACGCAATGCCTCGAAGCCTTTGTCTGCTCGCGGGCGCAGCCGATGACTGATGCGCTCTGCCTTGATGGCATCCGCCGTGCCGTGCGCTCCCTCGAACGCGCCTTTCAAAACGGCCACGACCTCGACGCACGCGAAGACATGGCCCTCTGCGCTCTCAACAGCGGCATCGCTCTCGCGAATGCCGGCCTCGGTGCCGTCCACGGCTTCGCCGCACCGATCGGCGGCATGTTTCATGCGCCGCATGGTGCTGTCTGCGCCGCCCTGCTCGCCCCAGTTTGGGAAGCGAATGCGCAACGCGTGCAAGATCGCGCCAAGTTCGATCAAGTTAATCAAATGCTCGGTGGCGATGCCATCGCCTGGCTCCACGCCATCACCAGCAGGCTCCAGATCCCCAAACTCAGCCAGTGGGGCATCCAAGAATCCGATCTCGACGAAATCGCCCGCAAAGCCGCCGCCGCGAGCAGCATGAAGGCGAATCCGGTGGCGCTGACGCATGAGGAGCTGGTAGGCGTGTTACGAGCTGCGCGATAGCGTCCTCGGAGTGCGGTGCTTCAGCACCGCTTTCGTTAGCCCTGTCACTCACTCCGGCTGAAAATCATCCTCCACCTTCACCTGGTCCGTCTTGAACCGAGAAATCGCCTGCACCATCGCCGGCGCTGTCTCCCGCTCAAACCACCCCGCCGAGCACCACGGATAATCCCGTGCCACTTCCACCAGCCCATGCTTCACCGCATTGTTGTGGGTGTAATGCAACCTCGCGAAATACGACGTCCGATGCGTGAGCAACGTCTCCCAGTAGTTGTGCCAGACCTAGCGTTCTGGCGTGCCGTCCAGCTTGTTCACCCATCGGGCCCGCGCTCCATGCAGAGCGCGTATCATGCGTGGCAATGATTCTTCATCCGTCTCGTGCAACGGTGTCTTGGCGACAAAGTGATAGTCATTGGAGAACACCGCCCACGCTTCGAGCCGCCAGCCAAAATCATGCGTGACCGTCAGCAGGCCGCGTTGCAACACTTCGAGGCGGGCGGGATCGCGGAAGAAGTGCTGTTTGAGATGCGTGGCGGCGGTGACGAAATAAACGCCGCTCGCATCCAGCAAATGCGTGGGAGCGTGCGGCCAAGATGGCGGCTGATACGGTCGGCGGGGCATGCGCGGAGGGTGCGCATGGGTGTGATGGGAAACAAGGGTGATTTGTTGCCTCTGGACGAGGCGAAAGCGGCGCTGAAGCCGCCGCACTCCGTGGACGCTTCGCGCAGAGTTGACCGCGCTGGCTGGCGCGTCACTATGCGCGTTCATGAAATCCTTCCGCCTCAAACGTCTCTTCAACGCCAAGTCCAACCGCTGCTTCGACGTCGCCGTCGATCATGGCTACTTCAACCAAGCCGGATTCCTGCAAGGCATCGAGGACATGCGCACGGTGGTGAAGACACTTGTGGATGCAGCCCCTGACGCGATTCAGCTCACGCTCGGCATGGCGCGGCATTTGCAAGAGATCCCTGGCCGCGAGAAGCCCAGCCTCGTGCTGCGCACCGACGTGGCGAACATTTACGGCAAGACGCTACCGGAAAACCGCCGCTTCAGCCTCATGCTGGAGGACTGCATGCTCCAGGCAGTGCGCTATGACGCCGCCTGCGTGTGCGTGAACCTCTTCCAAATTCCCGGTGCGCCCGAAGTGCATGCGGAATGCGTCGAAAACATCCTCAAGCTCAAGCCCCAGGCCGATTACTACGGCATGCCAATGATGATCGAGCCGCTGGTGTTCCAGCCGAATGAAACAGCCGGTGGCTACATGGTCAATGGCGACGAAACCGCCATCACCTACCTCGTGCGTCAGGCCGTCGAACTCGGCGCTGACATCATTAAGGCCGATCCCACCGACGACGTGAGCATCTACCACAAAGTCATCCAAGCCGCCTCCGGCATCCCGGTGCTCGTGCGCGGCGGTGGCCGCGTGAGCGACCGTGAGATCCTCGAACGCACCCAGGGTCTCCTCGAACAAGGTGCCTCCGGCATCGTCTATGGCCGCAACGTCATCCAGCATCCCAATCCGCAGGGCATCACCCGCGCTCTGATGGCGATGGTGCATGACGACACGAGCATTGATGCCGCGCTGGCGATGGTGAAGTGATTTGCGCCGAAGAATTGGCCGCAAAAAATCACCAAAACTCTGACTCAGGTTCGTTCCGGTTTTTGGATTCGATTTTTTTTCGCCTCTTTTCGCCTCTTTGCGGCTATCCAAACTTCCATGCAGGCAGGAGTGCCCGCAGCACTTTTTCGTTTGCCGCCCTGCCCTGTCACCGGACATTCGCCACCCATGATCTCCCAGCTTCTTGATTTCGTCCTGCACATAGACAAGCACCTGCTCAGCTTTGCGCAGGAGCACGGGACGCTGATCTACGGACTGCTGTTTGCGATCATCTTCTGCGAAACCGGGCTGGTGGTGATGCCGTTCCTGCCGGGCGACTCGCTGTTGTTTGCCGTCGGGGCGCTGGCGGCGCAGGGCTTTGTGCGCATCGAGTACATCATCCCCATGCTGATGTGCGCCGCGATCATTGGCGACAATCTGAACTACTGGATCGGGCGCAAGGCGGGCAGTTGGATCGTGAGCCAGCGCTGGTTCAAACGTGACTATCTGGCGAAGACGGAGGCGTTCTTCGTGAAACATGGCGGCAAGGCCATCATCCTGGCGCGCTTTGTTCCCATCGTGCGCACGTTTGCGCCGTTCACGGCTGGATTTGGCCGCATGGACTACCGCCGCTTTCTTTGCTACAGCCTCGGCGGTGGGCTGGTGTGGGTGCTCAGTTTCACCATCGCCGGTTACTTTCTCGGCAGCATTCCAGTGATCAAAAACAACCTCAAGCTGGTGTTCCTGCTGATCATCGTCGTCTCCGTGCTGCCCATCGTCTTTGAAGTGCTCAAGCACCGCGCGGAAGCGAAAAAGGCCAGCAAAAACAGCGAAGGCTAAGGCCGCACTCTCCCCCCGGTATTCGGATTCAAGTAGTAGCCGGGATTGCCGCCGACACCGGGCACATAGACTGGCTGCGACGACGGCACACCGTAGTAGGGCTGGTTCGGGTTGTAGCCGGGAATCGACGCGCCGGGATACACCGGCACGCCGCCAATGGTTTGATAGCTTTCGATCGGCCCGGTGGACTGGATAACGCCGCTGCTGGTGCGGCTGCCGAACAGCCCGGTTTCACGCCGCTGGTACATGAACTGGTTGTCCGGCGGCAGGTACGTCGGCCCGGAGCCGGGCGCGTATCCCCCACGGGGAGCGGGAGAGCTGTTGGTGGCCGCAGCATTCGTCGTGCGGCCCCGGGTGGCAGACGGGTTCCCTGAAGGGTAATAATAGCTCGCGTTGTCCGCAGGCGAGGGTGTTTCACAGGAGCTGAGCCAGCAGGTGGTCAGCGCGAGCAGGCAGGCGCGTGTTTTCATGCCTACATGGTATCATCAACGTCAATCCTGTGGCAGAAAACTTTGCTAGCACCGCCAAACGCGGCACAATGCGCGCATGCAGCTTGTCGTCGTTCAGCATCCTCTGGCGCAGTGCCACCTTGCGGCCATTCGTGCGGCAGACACGCCCGCCCATGAGTTCAGGCGGCACATCAATCTGCTGGCACGCATGCTCTTTCTTGAAGCCACACGGGAGTTGCCTGTGCAGGAGATCAGCGTGCGGACACCGCTCACCCAGACCCACGGCGCGCAGCTCGCCCGGCCCCTCGTCTGCGTGCCCATCCTGCGGGCCGGTCTGGGGCTGCTGGACGGTATTCTCCCGCTCGTACCCGAGGCGACGATCGCGCATGTCGGCATCAAGCGGAATGAGGAAACCGCCCTGCCCCAGGCCTACTATGCCAATCTGCCGGACAACCTCGCGGCAGCAGATGTGTTCGTGCTGGACCCCATGCTGGCCACCGGCGGCAGCGCCTGCGAGGCCGTGCGTCAGCTCAAGGAGGCCGGTGCGCTACGCATCACGATGGTCTGCGTCGTGAGCTGCCCGGAGGGACTCGCCGCCATGGAAAGCGCGCACCCAGACGTGGCCATCATCACCGCTGCCATCGACGACGGCCTCAACGACAAATGCTACATCGTGCCCGGTCTCGGCGACGCGGGGGACCGCTACTTCGGGACGTGAAGTTTGCCATTAGCCCGCACGATTCTTGCCGGTTATAGCGTTTCCTTTCCTCCCATGCCCATCACCCTACCCCCACTGACCCGCCGCGACTGGTTGAAGCGCGGTTCTGCCGCCGCATTTGGCTCCCTGGCCACGCAACTGCCCGCGCTGGAGATCCCGGAGCAGCTTTGGGTGCTGTTTTCAGACACGCACATCGCCGCTGACGAGGCGCTCACCGCGCGTGGCATCTGCATGGTGGAAAATTTGCGGCGCTGTGTCAATCAGGTGCTCAAAATCGGCCAGAAACCCTTCGGCCTCATCATCAATGGCGACTGCGCCTACAACGAGGGCAAAACCGAGGACTATGTGACCTTCGCCCGCTGCATCCAGCCGCTGCGGGAGGCCTCCGTGCAGGTGCATTGCACCCTGGGGAATCACGACCACCGCACCAACTTCCTCAACGCCATCATCGGCCCGCCGCCGCCGAACGCCGAGCGGCCTATGATCGTACCGGATAAGCACGTCGCCTCAGTCACCAGCGCGCTGGTGAACTGGATTTTGCTCGATTCACTGGAATTCGTGAACAAAATCCCCGGCCGGATCGGTGAAGTGCAGCTCAGTTGGATCGAACGCGAACTGCGCAACCTGCCGAACAAGCCCACCTTCATTGTCGCGCATCACAATCCGCAAGGGCCGGTGCCGGAAGGCAAGCTGCCAACGGGATTGCAGGACAGTGACGAGCTGTTTAAGCTACTGGCCGCCCATGAAAAGGTGAAAGGTTTCATCTACGGCCACACACACACCTGGCTACGCGCCAAACACGAAAAAACCGGCCTGCCACTGCTCAATCTGCCCCCCATCGCCTACGTCTTCGATCCCAAGCGGCCCAACGGCTGGGTCATGGCCCGCATCAGTGCCGAGCGGGCCGAATTCGAACTGCGCAGCCTCAATCCCGCACATGACGAGCACGGGCAGAAGCACGTCATCGAGTTCGCGTAACCAACCACGAGACACATCGTCGGACCCCTGTGTCCGATGTGCCGTTACTCGTCCCCGCCAGCGGCATCCAGGGTGCGCATCATGGCATCCAGGAACTCCTGGGCGGCCTCCATGGGCAGGATGATGGTGTCGCGGCGGCCACGCACATCCTCGGTGATCTTGATGAACTTGCCGCGGTCGTTCTCTTTGAGATCAAGGAAGAATATCTTCCGGTCAGTAACGATTTTTTCGGAATGCAGCGGCGGATTGGCTGGCCGCCGTTCATCTTCAAATTCTGTGTTCCTCATGCTGATAACCTCCGCTGCCTGACGATTCCCTGTGCTGGTGATTCTGGCTGAATTCGACGCCGATTCTAGGAGCCTGCCACTGGTTGTCAACGCTTCTCATAGGGAGGACGCGCCGAGCCAGTGGTGCCGCAGGACCGCACGAGTACCCAGTTGAGACTCGCAAGGCTGCCACGAACCACCCGAGCAGTTACTCTTTATCTTCAGTCAGCAGGCCAATCTTTGCCCAACCTTCATTGGTCACCGTAATGCAAAGTTCACCCGCCTGCGTGAGCCAGCCTTCCGTCCAGGCAGTGCGAAAATCGCGGCCTGGATTTGCCGGTGGTTCATGACCGAGGCGGACGAGCAGACGTTTGATGTCACGCCGATTCGGCGGTGCATTCTCGGGACCGTGAGCTTGCAACCAGCCAGTCGCGACGAGGAGTTTCTCGGGGAAAGTGGCAG
>JBDNIB010001126.1:0-3994 GCA_041688535.1 Prosthecobacter sp. | reverse complement strand
GGTCGTAGGTGCCGACGCCGTTGGCCATGATCCCAATCAAGCCGCCGCCGTGTCGCGCCTTCGCTGCGGGTGGTGTGCCAGGATTTCGGGTGATGCGACAGGTGTAGCCTTGATTCAAAGGCCAGAAGCCGATCAGGCCGGCGCCGCTGTTGCGAAATAGACCCATCGTGTAGGACGTGAAGCCGCTGGAATCAATGTAAGCGTAGCTCGTGTCGTAGCGACTGCGCTGCACATCGGCATACACCGCCGTGGTTTGCGCCGCGCCACCGGTGTTGTTGTAGGTGATGCCAGTCATCGGCTAGGTGGACGTGGGAATGATGTTTCGATTGCTGAGTGGAGTGGTTGTGCTCGATCACTGGATGACCCGCGCCAGCGTACCCGAGTTCTGCGTGAACCAGGAGGTGAAGATGGGGGGTGCGTGAGCAAGTGAGACACTGATGAGCGAGAACAATGTGAGGTGGAGCTTCATGCGCGGCGTAGGCTTAGCGGAGAGTGGGGCCGAGTGTGGATTGAATTCTTTACGGCAGCGGTGCGCGGCGGATGAGCGACACCTGCACATCGTCGGCATAGTGACCGGCGAACGTGACTCCCGGCGAGCGGCGACCGCAGTTGATGTGCAGGCGAATCATCACGAAATCAGTGTCCGGCGGCAGGCGCAGATCGCTCGTCACGCGCTGCCAAGTTGTCGGATCACGATCAATGACCCGCCCCCGGTCACTGCGCGTCATCGCCAGCGCATCCGTCATCAGCGTGCTCCCGATACGCGTGCTGCCATTTGTCGCCATCTCCTCATCCAGCGCAAAGATCGAGACCGCACAACCATACTTCTCGTCCACGGAAAATGGGATCGCGTTGAAGCTTGCTGAGACTTCCACCACCGCGCTGCCATTCGCGATCTCCTGCCGATACGGACGCAAGTCGATGAGTTGATGCATGTCGGCGAGATGACTGCTGTCCGGACTCTGCTTGCCCTCGAAATCCGCACGCAGGAACCTTAGCATCTGCCCCCCGCTTGCCGGCCTCACGCCTTGCTGCTCGCCGACGATCTCTGAGGAATCCCCGCTCCATTGTCCGGGTTCAATCGGCACGCCCCTGATCAGTGGCGGCGAAGCAGTTTCAAAACTCTCCCGCAGCAGTGTCATCGCCTTGCCTGCGAGTGGCAGAGCAAGGGCAACCACCACCGATGCGCTGAACAATCCGAACACCAGTCCCGCCGCCGCCGCGAGCGGACGCCACTGGAACCAGCGTTGCCGAGTGGCAGGTTTGGCAAGTAAAGTCCGCGTGACTTCTGCTGCCGAGATGGCATGAGCTTCCAGAGCGACATCGAGGTTCATGTAGCGGAGATAGAGGCCGGCCACGGCATCTTCGCGTTTGAGCGAGTCCTGGAGCAGCGCGGCATCTTCCGCCGTGGTGATGCCTGCCATGTGACGCTGGATGAGTTCGTGCCAGTCTGTGTTCATGCGATTTCCTCCTGAGCGAGCGTGTGCTCCACGCAGTTCAGCAGGGACTGCCGGATGCGGTGGAGTAGTTTGTACAGCGACATCGGTGTTTGCCCGCGCCGTGTGGCAAGTTCGTCCATGCGTGTGCCTTTGGCGTAGGCCGTGAGCACCAGTTCCCGCTGCGACTGGGAGAGCTTGTTCAGGCAGGTATCCAGCGCCTCGCGCTCGGTGAGATGGCGCGGCTCGTTCAACACAGCCAAGTCGGCGAGGCGAGTCACCAACTCATCATCAAAGACATGCAGGTCGCGCGCACGCTTGCGCAGGTGCATGCGCGTCACATTACGCGCGACGCCAAAGGCCCAAGGTCGGAACTCCGCCGCCGTGTCAAAGCCCTGCCACAGCGCGACGATGACATCCTGCATCACCTCCGAGGCCTCCTGCCGCGTGGGCAGGAGCGAACGGACAAAGGTGTGCAGCGCGACTTCGCTTTTCGCATACTGGCGGAGAAACTGATCGTGCGGAGGTTGGCTGGAGGAGGGCGACATGCTGAATTTACTTTACACGTTGCCGGTCGCGGCATCAGTTGCCGGAAAAAGTTCCAAAAAACCGACAGGTAGTGGACTGGCGGCGAATAAGCGGGGAATGGCAGGACTCGATCGGTCCTGACAAAGCATCAGTTCGAGCATCGAGACGGCGGATAAGTGGCATAAGATTCTCGATGCCATTGAATCAAAAACTTTGTCCGCTTTGGCGGTTTGGTGCGGGCAAGTTAACGAAAGCGATGCTTTTTAGCTTCGTTAAGCCCAAGCCCGATGATATCCAATTTCAACCTGATCCGCTCACTGCTCACGTCGATTTGCCTCGCGGGTGCCAGTGCCAGTGCCAGTGCCTTTGCTGCCACGCATCCAAACATCATCGTCATCTACACGGACGACCAGGGCTTCGGCGACGCGAGCTGCTACAATCCGCAGTCGAAGATTCAGACACCGAATCTCGACAAGCTTGCGACGGGCGGAATGCGCTTCACGGACGCGCATTGTTCGGACACCGTCTGCACGCCGTCGCGCTACGGGCTGCTCACGGGGCGTTACAGTTGGCGCACGGAGTTGAAACAGGGTGTGTTTGGTGCGGAGCGGGAGTGTTTGATCAAAGACGGTCGCATGACGCTGGCATCGCTGCTGCGTGATCATGGCTACGCGACGGCAATGGTGGGCATGTGGCACCTGGGCATGGATTTCCCGGGTGATGAAGGCGCGCGCGACTGGTCGCAGCCGGTGAAAGACATGCCGCTCGACAAGGGATTCGAGTATTTTTTCGGCATCCCGGCCTCGCTGAATTACGGGGTCCTGGCGTGGTTCGAGGGGCGTTTCGCGAAGGTGCCGCCGACCGTGTTCACGAAAAAGAAGCCGAATGAGCTCAATCCCGGCGACTACCGCATCATGCCGCCCTACGAGCCGGCTTTGGCGAAGGGCTTGATGGAAGTCGCCCCCGATTTAGTCGATGGCGAGTGCCTCACGCGCTTCACCGACAAGGCGATCGAATACATCAACGGGCGTGTGGCGACCAAAGACGGCAAGCCGTTCTTTCTCTACCTGCCTTACACCTCGCCACATCTGCCAGTGATCCCGCTGGAGCAGTTTCGCGGCAAGAGCGGCTGCGGTGCGTATGGCGACTTCATGATGGAGACCGACTGGCATGTGGGCCGTGTGATGGACACGCTGGAAACGGCGGGCATGACGCAAAACACGCTCATCGTCTTTTCCAGCGACAACGGCCCGGAGAACCCATGGAAGCAGCGCATCACCCACTATGATCACTTCAGCAGCGGCGTGTTTCGCGAGGGCAAACGCTCCATCTACGATGGCGGGCATCGTGTGCCGTTCATCGTGCGCTGGCCGGCCAAGGTGAAGGCGGGCGTCGTCGTGGATCAAACCTTCGGTCAGATTGATCTGCTGGCCACCTTTGCCGAAATCATCGGAGCCAAGCTGCCAGACAACGCCGGTGAAGACAGCGTGAGCTTTTACCCGCTACTGACTGGCACTCCGCCAGCCACCAACCGCCCGACGCTGATTCATCACGCCGGCAATGGCCGCTTCGCGGTCCGTGAAGCTCAGTGGAAGCTGGTCATGGAGCACGCCAGCGATGAACGCGAGCTGTATGATATGACGACCGATCCCAGCGAGAAGAACAACGTCATCGCCCAGCACCCGGACATCGCCGCTCATCTCGCCGAACAGATCACCGCCATCGTCCGTACTGGCCGCACCACGCCCGGTGCCGCGCAAGCCAACGACACCGGCTGGTGGCCAGATCTCGCGTGGATTGCGGGCGAAGAATCCACCACCCCGCGCAAAGCGAAGCGCAAAAAATCTCCCACCCCCAAGAATCGATGAAAACCACCCTGCGGCTCTCAGTATTCACTTTCGGCCTGGCGCTGCCCCTTGCCGCCGCCGCTGCTACAAGCAAACCCAACATCGTCGTCCTTTACGCCGACGACTTGGGTTACGGCGACGTGCAATGCTACAACCCTGAGCGCGGCAGGATCCCCACGCCGC
>JBDNIB010001125.1:0-3069 GCA_041688535.1 Prosthecobacter sp. | reverse complement strand
TGACCTTGCCTTTGAAGAAATTCTGCTCCTTGCGCACGTCCATCATCTCCGCCAGCCAGGGCAGCGGATTGGTGACGCCAGGGCTGAGCACGGGCAGGCCGCAGTCGGCGAGACGACGATCGGCGATGAAGTCGATGTAGCGCTCGAATTCATCGGCGCTGAGGCCGACGGCGTTCACGGGCAGGCAGTCACGGATGAATTTTTTCTCCAGAGCCACGGCCTCGCGCATGGTGTTCACCAGATCCTCACGGAACTCAGCCGTCCAGAGATCGGGGTTCTCCTCAATCAGGTCCATGAAGAGATTGCGGAAGACCTCGATGTGGTTGGATTCATCCCGCAGCGTGTAGCGGAACATCTGGCCGATGCCGGGGAACTTATTCTGGCGGTAGAGGGCCAGGATCATGCCGAAGAGGCCGTAGAACTGCGTCCCCTCCATGCACTGGCCGAACACGAAGATGTTCTTGGCCAGGAGTTGCTGGTTCTCCAACAGGGTCAGGTCCAAGTCACGGCGCAGATTGTTGGAGTGCCGGGTGACGAACTCGTTCTTCTTCACGATCGTCGGGATCTGCTCGAACATCGCCTCGCACTCGTGCGGATTGATGCCCAGGCTGGAAATCATGTACAGCAGCGAGTCGGCGTGGATGTTCTCCTCATGCGCGTGGCGGCCCAGCACCAGCTTCAATTCCGGCGCGGTCACCAGCTCCCGCACCACATGCTGCACATTGTCGCCCACGATGCCCTCGGCGGCAGAGAAGTAGCCGATGCCCATCATGATGATCCAGCGCTCGTTTTCTGAAATCTCATGGGAGCGCCATTGTTCCACATCCTTTTGCATCTGGATGTCTTCCGGCTCCCAGTGGTTGGCCTTCATCTTGCGGTAGAGATCATACGCCCACTGAAACTTGAGCGGGAGCAGATTAAACGTCATGCTCTTACGGCCATTGATGACTTTCTTGGCAGCGAAAGCGGCTTCAGCTTTGTCCTGATCGAGCGGGAATTCGCGGTTACCAATTTTGAAGATCTTTTCCATGACGATTTCGTTGCAGAGTTAGGGGTGATTTGGTCGAATTCTGGGGAAAACCGAATAGAAGTCAGCTAACACAATACTATATATCGCGTGTGCCGAAGTGGATCATGCACAAGATATGGTGTGTTGGCGACATTTTTTTCCCAGCCATTGTGCGGAAATGTGTTTCACAGCGCAATTTCAAGGGTTCCACGCCGAAAAAAAGATTCCGGCGTCAAAACACCAATCCTGATGAGCAAAAATGAGAATATTTTCGGCATGAATCGAGATCATTGAAAACCAATGAAGAACCAAATAATCCCTATTTCACCGCAACAATAACCGCCTTGAATATGCCTCTGCCCTCTGTTCCTGTCTGCGCCATGAATATTCATCAAATCAGCCGCTGCCTGCTCGCCACCGTCCTGCTCAGCTCCTGTGCGGTGATGGTTCCACAGAGCACCCCACCCGGCGTCACGGTCGATTTGATGCCAAAAGGCCGCTACTCCCGCGCCCATTTCCGGCCCATGCGGCCGACCTACATCACCATCCATGCCACGGAAAACCGCTCCCGGGGCGCAGGTGCCTACTCGCACGCCCAGATGCTGAAATCCGGCTCGCTCAAAGGCCGCCACAACGCCATCGGCTACGTTTCGTGGCACTTCACCGTGGACGACCACTCCACCTACCAGAGCCTGCCCACCAACGAACGTGGCGAGCACGCCGACTACGACGGTCCAGGCAATCGCAACTCCATCGGCATCGAAATGTGTGAAAATCGCGGCAACAACCGCGAACGCACCCTAGACCGCACCGCCCGCCTCGCCGCCTGGCTCATGAAACAGCACGGCATCCCGCTCAGCCACATCGTGCCACACCAGCACTGGCGCATGATCCGCCACGACGACCACCGCGACCTCGGCCACAAGAACTGCCCGCACTTCCTGATGGACCACGGCCGCCCCGGCGCGGCCTGGAATGCCTTCCTCGCGAAAGTGGCGGCCTATCACCGGGGGATGTGATTTGGCAGGCAGTTTCAGACTACTTCTTCATCAGATACGCAAAGAAATCCTTCAAATCGGCGTCGCTCATTCCGGTGGTCAGGCCTTCGGGCATCAGGGAGATCGGGCTTGCTTCCATCTTCTCGATGTCGGTCTGCTTGAGGGCGGTTTTGTTGCCGGCCATGTCTTTGATGACGATGCCGCTGGCGTCCTGGGCGTCCATGAGGCCGGTGAGGATCTGGCCACCTTTTGTTTTCACGATGTAGGCACCGAAGCCCTCACGTATCTCGGCGCTAGGTATGAAGAGGTTGTCGAGCCAAAAATCGGGATTGGCGCGGTCGTAGCCCGTGAGGTCGGGGCCGATTTGACCGCCTTCGGCAAAGAGCTTGTGGCAGATGAAACAGCGTCCCATGAACTGCACCTTGCCCTTCTCGGCATCGCCGAGGCCGGTTTTGAGCACGGCCTTGATGCGTTCGGCCTCTTTCTGCTTCTCCGGCGTGGGGCCGGTGGCGAGCTTGCCCTGCCAGTGCTTGTCGATCGCGGCGTCGATGTCGGGATCGTGATGTAGGCTGAGTTGGCGGACGATGTCGATGGTGAAATGCTTCACCGGCACCTTCCAGTCGTTCACGAAGCTTACCAAATACTGCGCCCATTCCTTGCGGCCCGCCATGACGCGTAGCGCGTCCTCGCGCAGGGCCTTGTCACCGGCGATTTGGCCTTCCCAGCCGAGTAGCAGCGCCTCGGGGATGCGTTTGTCGTCAAATTTAGCCGCAGCCTGGAGAATGCCGCGTTTGAGGCCCGGCGGGTTAGCGGCTTTCAAAATCGCCACCATCGGCATCACCGCCTCTTTTTTGCCAAGTTCGGCCAACGTCTTCGCGATGCCGATGCGCGCCGTGTTGCTGGCTTTTTTGTCCTCCAGCAGCTTCAACGCGCTTTTCAACGCGTCCGCATTCCCACTGCGCAGTGCCAGCGTGAGATCGCCGCCGCTTTGTTTCGCGATGTAGTCGTTCAGCGCCTTCGAAAGCGAGTCCGGCAGCTTCGGCATCTCCGCGCCTTCAAACG
>JBDNIB010000135.1:0-12228 GCA_041688535.1 Prosthecobacter sp. | reverse complement strand
CGGTGCATGCGTGAGCACAATACTGGGCTGCGCCATGCGCACCACAGCGGCGATTTTGCGCAGATACGGCACGGAGTAGGTCAGCTCCAGGTCATCGCAGATCGGCGAATAAAACGTGGCACCGAGGATGCGCGCAGCCTCCCTGCCCTCTTCGAGGCGTTTGCGGGCCGTCGTGGGACCATCCATCTGCACCGAGCCACCGTTGCCGCCGCACAGATTCATGTAGTGGATGTCCCAGCCGAGTTCTTTGAGCAGCAGCAAGGTTCCGGCAGCGACGAACTCGATGTCGTCAGGATGAGCGAAAAGGGCGAGGGCGGAGGGCATGATTGTAATGAAGAATGAGGAACGCCTGAATTACATCGCGAAGATTTTGTCCATGCGCTCGGTGAGTGTCTTGAGTCCGTTCGGATTGATGCCGCCACGCTGCTCGCTGATCGCCCAGCCAGTGTAGCCGGCGGCGTCGAGCGCTTTCATGATGGCGGGCCAGTTGTTGTCGCCTTCGGTGAGATCGCAGTCGAAGCCTTTCCACACGCCTTCGTCCTTCATCTTCTTGGTGCTGTATTCTTTGACGTGGATGCGGTTAATGCGGCTGCCCAGCACCTTGATCCACTGCTCCGGCCAGCCGTAACGCAGCACGTTGCCGATGTCGAAATGCCAGCCCACGATGGGATCGCCGATCTCGTCGAGGTAGCGCACGGCTTCGAGCGGGCTAAGGATGAAATTGTTCCAGACGTTCTCGATGGAAATCTTCACGCCGAGTTCCTTCGCCAGCGGCACCGCCTTCTTGAGTTCGGCAATCGAACGCTCCCAGGCAAGGTCATACGGCACCTCCTCATTGCAGACACCGGGGACGACGAGAATCGAGTCTGTGTCATAGGCCTTGGCATCGCGCAGAGTTTGTAGCACGCCTTGCAGCCCCTGCTCGCGTACGACAGCATCATTGTGTGTCAGCGTCTGCTTCCAATGCGTGTGGCAGCACACGCTGGCGGCTTGAAGCCCGGATTGGCCCAGCGCATCCAGCACTTCCTGCTGGTTCATGCCTCCGGCTGGTTCCACGCCTTCGTAGCCAGCTTCCTTCGCTGCTGTGTATTTCTCGATCAGCGTGCCTTTGATGCCCAGCGTGCCGCCCATGATGGCCTTGCGCAGCTTGCGGCCGGGTTTGGCGGCTTCTTGGGCAGTGACGCTGCCCGTGGCGGCGAGGATGGCTGTGCTGGAGAGGGATTGCAGGAAGTGGCGGCGCGAGGACATGGTGTGAATACGGGGGGCACGTGCCGTGAGTTGTCACGGACAGGTCAAGGAATCGTTAAGGGTGCAAAAAATGGCTCAGCCATTCTTCGCCAACAGCGCTTTCGCGGCTTTCTCGATCTTTGGCAGCAAATTGGCTGGAAGTTCAGTCAACAACGGCAGCACCGGGCCAGTCTGGGCCACCCCGGCGAGCTCGACGGCGTGATGCAGCACCAGGATCGGGCTGTGCGCGTTGCGCAGGTCTTCGAGGGCCACGAACTCCTCGCGGATCGCCTCGGCTTTTTCCCAATCCTTCTTCGCAATGGCTTTCAGCAAGGCGGTAGAGCGCGATGGTGCGATGCACACGCAGCCAGCGGTGAAGCCAGTGACGCCGAAATCACGCAGATGGATGATGGACGGCTGCTCGCCGATGCCGCTGACGATGAGCTTGGGATCAACCAGCTTGAGAAGTTTTTTCAGATACGGGTCCTTCTTCGGGTCTTCCTCGACGATGGCGTATTTAATCCAGGAGATCAGGCCGTCATTCACCAGTTCGGTGGCCAGCTCCGGCGTGATGTATGCACCGTCTTTGATGTAGAGCACGGCCTTGATGCCGGACTTCTCCACGAAGTGACGGATGGCCGTGGCCACGCCCGCAGGCTTCGAGGGAAAGAGCGTCGGCAGCAGCATCGCCGTGGGGAAAGCGAACTCGCGCAGGATTTTTGCCTGATCCATCGCGGTGCCGTACATCGGGCCGACCGACGGCACGATCCACATGTCCTCGGGGGCGACGTCCACGAGCATCTTGAGCAGCGCGTGATACTCGCTCAGGGCGATGTTGTAGAGGTTGGCGTTGCCACCGTAAAGCAGCGTGCGGATGCCGCCTTTGTACATGTGCTTGATCAGGCGGCTGTTCTGCGCTTTCGCCAGGGACAGATCCTTATTCCGGCACAACGGCGGCACGGCGATGACGGAGGCTTGCAGATCTTCAAAGGTGACAGGAGAGGTCTTCATGAGCGTCCAAGGGAGCGCGGAGAGCGACGGCTGCAAAGGAAAACCTGCCGCCCTGCGGGCAATGACGAATGTCGCGGCACAAATTCATCCAAACACATGTCCCGGCTGGTGGCGCAAGGCATTCGTCATTGCTTCCCTCACAGTCCCTCAATGAAGCTAAGCAGATCCGCCATGTCCTCCACGCTCATCCCTGTCTCCAGCCCCTCGGGCATCAGGCTCTGCCCGGTGGAGCTGCTACCTTTGATCTCGGCACGTTGCAGCGTTTTATCCACGCCGCCCATCATTTTGATCGTCATGCTGGAGGCCGTGTCGTTGGTGATGATGCCCGCAAAAGTCTGGCCGTCCTTCGTGTTCACCGTGTAGGCGATGAACTGCGACGCCACCTCCTTGTGCGGCTGCAAAATGGCCTCCAGCAGCGCCTCGCGCCCTTTGATCTTCACCGTGATCAAATCCGGCCCCACGGGCAGGCCTATCGTTCCCGCTTTGTGACAAGCCACGCAACGCGCCATGAACTGTGCCTGCCCCTTCGCGGCATCGCCCTTCGCAGCGATGGCCGGTTTGAACTTCGCCGCCACTTCCTCGCGTGAGGGCGGAATGACCGACACGAGCGCCGTTTTCGCCGTTGCCGCCACTTTCGGTGACTTGTGTTTGATCAACGCCTGAACCTGCGAAGCCGAGAACTCCTCCGGCTTCACCACGTTTGACTTCAGCAATGCTGCGGCGCGATCTTCGCGGGCAAGCAGCGCCTCCAATGCTGCGGCTTTGGACTTCGCGCCATAATGAGGCCAGTTCGAGATCAGCGCAGCCGTGACAGACTCGGCACCATTTTGAGCCAAAACGCGAATGGCGGCGGATTGCACTATATCAGGCTGTTTTGCGCCGAGACAGTGAATCAAGGCATCAAACGCCTCCTTTGAGGAAGTAAGGCCGAGAAGTTCTATTGAATCCAGTTGTTCGACTCGATTCGAATCCTTTGCTAAATCGACTGCCTGTTTGAAGCGAGGGGCCAGCTTGCCTGTCTTATCAACCTCCTCAATTTTGCGCCCTTGTTTCTTGAGACCACGTGCAAATGCCTGCACGACTCCTACAGAGCGGAATGCTCCGGACTGAATCAAGTCCATCAATTCCTGCAACTGATTTTGGTCGCCAGCTGTTGCACTGATTTCAAGGAGCGCCAACTCGGCGCCAGGAGAAATATCCCCCTTGATAGGCTTTCGTTTTTTCAACACATGCTTCAACAGGGGCAGAGCGAGTTCCGCGTCTCCAGAGAGCAGGGCTTTTTCCACGTCTGCTTGACCGGAAAAGTGATTGAGCATTCCAGCGCATTCTGTGAGCGCCCACTCATGTCTGCCGTCAATCTCAGGCAGATAAACCGCAACTCGGGACAAGAGGAGGCACCAACTGAAGGCCACGCGTTTCGAGTCATCCCAATAAAACGGACGACAGTTCACGGCATAGGAGGCGAGCAGATCCTTTCCTCTTTCGGTCAGCCGCTCGGTGTTTTCTCCGAGACAAAACGAAGTGAGCAATAGTATTCCCCTTTCACGACAAACTTCATCGCTACTCACTAGCGACTGAATGATAATTTTATCCGTCAGCGCCGCCAGCCCATTCAGCGCCCCCAACGCATGCAGCTTCGCCAGTGCTGTTGTATCAAGGAGTGACGGCATCTTGCCGTCAGTTGATGGCAGGATGCCATCACTCTTTGTTTCCAAGACTTTCTCCAGCAGGGGCACCGCCGCCTTGTCCTGCCGCTCAAACAACAGCCGCTGCGCCGCGTCGCGATGCCAGCCGTTCGGATGACTGAGTGTCTTCACAAGTTCCTCTGTGCTCGCTTTTCCCAGAGCCACCTTCTGGCCGATGCGCTCCACACCTTTGTCCGGCACGATGCGGTAGATGCGGCCACGGTCATTGCCGCTGTTCAGATCGATGTGTTTCTTGATCTCGTCGGGAATACTCCAGGGATGCTCGATCACCTCGCGATACATGTCGCAGATGTGCAGGCAGCCATCGGGAGCGTTGGCGAAGTTCACGGTGCGCACCCAGGTGTCCTTGGATGCGGCGAATTCGAAGCCGTGCTCGTCAGCGGGGCGTTCGCCGATCAAACTGATGCCGTCCGCGCTCGGCTTGATGATTTTGCGATGCACCAACTGCCCGCCAGCGTCGCCAGTGAAGCTGTTGTTCACGAATTCGGGGCCGTAGGCATCGCCGCGATAGATCGTGGTGCCCGTCGCGCCAGTCAAGTAGCCACTCACACGTCCGCCGCCCTCGACGGCACCTTTCACCACACCCGCGATGCGCCAGCGCGTGCGGATGATACGCCAGGGCTCATCCGGGCTGATGCGGAAGACTTCCGCCGCCCCGCCATCCACCGCGATGCTCTGCCTAGCGGGCGGCATCTGGTAGTAGGGATTGCGGTTCGCGTATTTGTCATCGTAAACCCAGTATTGCAGGTGGTCGGAGTTCGAGCAGCCGAACTTCCGCCCGTAGTTGTCAAAGCTCATGCCGTATTGCGCCCCACCGCCTTCGAGACCGAACTCATGGGTGAGCGGATTGAACCAAAAATCCTTCCCACCAAGCTCGATGCCGCCCTGTAGGTCAGGCGTCTCGCCTGACGCGGGAGTGGCGGGCATCTTGCTCGCACGATCAGGCAGGATGCCTGATTTACCAGAGGCAGGCGGGACGCCCACCCTCCGGATGACACCACGATTCCCACCACCGGCGAGGACGTGGATGCGATTGTCCTGGCCCCATTGAAAACTGTTCATCAAACCCTGTACGTTGAGGATTTTCAATCCGGTGCCGAAGCCGGTGAAGACTTTCTCGCGCACCTCGGCCCTGCCATCGCCATCCTTGTCTTCAAACCGCCAGATGTCCGGCGTCGCGCCGACATACAGCCCGCCGTTGGCCCAAATCAGCCCAGTGGGCCACGGCAGGTCGTCGGCGAAGATTTGGCTCGTCTCGTAGTAGCCGTCGCCGTCCTTGTCTTCCAGCATCGAGATGCGACCCAGGTGTGGCGTCACGTCGCGCATCTCGCTGTAGTCGTGCATCTCACAGACAAACATGCGCCCGTTTTCATCAAAGCAGATCGCGATGGGATCGCGCACCTGCGGCTCATGCGCGGCGAGTTGGAGCTTAAAGCCTTTTTTTACCTGCCAAGTCGCGATGGCGTCCTTCGGTTCCACGGCGGGATAGCGTGGCAGATCCTTCCCCGGATCAACAGCGACGGCGTTCTTCGTCTCGCCATACGCCTTCGCGTAGGTGGTCTTGGTCTGGATTTTGTCTTGGGCACAGAGCGAAGAACAGAGAGCGAAAAAAAGAACGGCGAGGCGATTCATGCAGAGAACATACGGGGTGAGCCGCAACCATGAACAGTGGAAAATCGCGCATCGTGGTATTCTTGTGACAGCGACCCGGCGCGGCCATTCGCGATTGCCGCAGGGCTGGATTGGTGAATGATGCCCGCAATGAGATTCCGTGATCAACGCCGCCCCGCCGTCAGCCCCCGCCGCCCACACTTCACCCCGCGCAAGAGCATGGGGCAAAACTTCCTCCAAGACGAGGAGGTCGCACGCTGGATCGCGGATCAGGTGCAGCCCGATGGCGCAGATTTCGTCGTCGAAATCGGCCCTGGCATGGGAGCCTTGACTAAACACCTCCTCGGCAGGCCAAAGAAGCTCGTGCTGATCGAAAAGGACGGCCAGCTCGGCCCGGAGTTGCAAACACAGTTCGCCGGACGGGACGATGTCGAGGTGATTCACGAGGACGCCACGCGCATCCAACTGCGCTCATGGTTCAAGCACGGCCCGCTGCGCCTCGTCGGCAATCTGCCCTATTCCGTCGGTAGCGAAATTTTGAAGCATTGGCTCACGCCGCCATCGCCCGTGGGCTGCGCGGTGTTCATGCTGCAAAAGGAGGTGTGCGACCGCCTCGCCGCGACCTGCGAAGATGATGCCTATGGCGCACTGAGCCTGCTGGTGCAGAAGGATTGGAATGTGGAGCTGCTGCGTATCGTGCCGCCGGAGGTGTTCACGCCGAAGCCGCAGGTGGATTCCGCCGTCATCCGCCTCACGCCGCGTGATCCGGCCACGCTGCCGGTGTTTGATCGGGTGCTGTTCGACCGCCTAGTGCGCATGGGCTTCTCACAGCGACGCAAGCAGCTCAAAAATCTGCTACCCGAGACACCTGGTGGGTGGGATTCGCTGGTCGCGACGCTACAAACCTCGGCCAGTGTGCGTGCAGAAGCGCTGTCGCTCATGCAGTGGGTTCAAATCGCCCGTCATTACGAGCAACGGCATGCGGCCGATGCGGGACAGAAGACCAGCGAGATGTTCGATGTGGTGAATGAGCGCAACGAGGTCACCGGCCAGCTCACGCGCGGCGAGGTGCATGCGCGCAAACTGCTGCACCGGGCAGTTCACATTTTCGTCATCAACAAACGCGGCCACCTTTACCTCCAGCAGCGCTCGCACCTCAAAGACGTGTCGCCGCTGAAATGGGACAGCAGCGCCGCCGGGCATCTCGATGCCGGAGAGAGCTACGCCAGCGCCGCCGTGCGCGAATTGGGCGAGGAAGTCGGCATCCACGTCGAAGCCACCGAACTGGCGGCCCAAATTCCTGCGGGAGACAATACCGACCACGAATTCGTCGAACTTCACCTCGCCAGACACGACGGTCCCGTCCGTTGCTTGCCCGAAGAAATCGCCACCGGCGACTGGTTCAAACCGGAAGACATCACCGCCTGGGTGGAGGCTAGACCACAGGACTTTGCGAAGGGTTTTGTGACGTGCTGGAAAGTAGCCCAGAGCTTTAGCTCGTTCTGGAAGGACTCGATAGCTCCCAGAGCGAGCTAAAGCTCTAAACTACTTACCTCAGCGTCCGTGGAATGAAAACGGACTGCATGCCCGCCGCGTTCGCCGCTTGGATGCCGCTGTTGCCATCCTCCAGCACGAGGCATTCACTGGGCGCGATGCCCATCTGCTCTGCTGCGAGCAGGAACATGTCGGGCGCGGGCTTGCCGTGCTTCACCTTCTTCGGCGTGATGATGATGGGGAACAGATGAATCAAGCCGGTGGCCTCCAAACAACCGCGCACCGTCGGTTCCTCGCTGCCTGAAGCCACAGCCATGGGGAAACGGCCTTCGAGTGACTTCGCAAACTCCGCGACGGAGCCCACCGCCTGCACTTCGGGGATGCGCTGGCGAAAGATCTCCATCTTCAGTTCATCCACGCCCACCGGATCAATGTTCGTACCGTGCTTCGCGTTGAGGATCTTGACCACATCCTGCTCCTTGATGCCAGCGTGGGCATAAAACTCTTCTTCGGTGAACTCAAACGGCGCGTCGTGCTGCTTCAACGCCTCCACCCAGGCGATGTAGTGCAGCGGCATCGAATCGACGAGCGTACCGTCGCAGTCGAAGATGTAGGCTTGGAAGGGGTAGTCGGGGATTTGGAGGGGCATGAGAAACACCAGAGATAAACCGCAGAGAGCGTGATGAAAGGAGTAAAGAATTTCAGTTCTGGAAGTGGCTAGGCGGACCAGAGACGAGCTAAAGCTCTCGACTACATTTCAGCAGATCACAACGCCCGATTCACCGCACTGAGCACCGCTTTAATCGAGGCGAGTTCGATGTTCGTATCGACGCCAGCGCCCCAGATCGTCTTGCCGTTGCCGGCTTTGATCTGAATGAAGGCGAGGGCACTGGCTTCGGTGCCGGAACTGAGACTTTGCTCGCGGTAGGTGGCGACTTCGAAGGCCGGAGCACCCGCGTCATGGATGAGCGCATAAGCAAAAGCGGCGATGGGGCCGTTGCCCTTGCCGGTGATGCCGCGTTCCTTGCCATTGATGACCAGACTGCAGCGGCAGGTGAAGGCACCGTCCACACCATCGGCATGGAAGTGATGGAGGGCGAAGGGCGTCTCGCGCTGGATATATTCCTGCCAGAACATGTCCTTCAACTCAGCAGCACTGACTTCGCGGCCCAGCTTATCCACGATGTCGTTAGCCAGCGGGCCGAACTCGCGTTGCATGTCCTTGGGCAGCTCAATGCCGAACTCGCTTTCCAGCAGGTAGGCGACGCCGCCTTTGCCGCTCTGCGAGTTCACGCGAATGACCTCGCGGTATTCGCGGCCGATGTCGTTTGGATCAATTGTGAGGTAAGGCACATCCCAGATGGTTTTGTGCTGCTCGTAGCCGGTGAGTCCTTTCTTAATCGCATCCTGATGGCTGCCGCTGAAGGCGGTGAAGACGAGTTCGCCGCTGTAAGGATGACGCGGGGCCACGGTCATGCCGGTGGTGCGTTCATACATGTGGATGAGGCCGCTCATGTCGCTGAAATCGAGTCCGGGTGCGATGCCGTGCATGTACAAGTTCATGGCGACCTGAACGATGTCGAGATTACCCGTGCGCTCACCATTGCCAAACAACGTGCCTTCGACGCGATCCGCGCCGGCCAGCAGGCCCAATTCCGTGGCGGCGGTACCGGTGCCACGGTCGTTGTGTGTGTGTAGGCTCACGATCAGGCTGTCGCGGTTTTTGATGTTCGTGCAGATCCATTCGATCTGATCGGCATACACATTCGGCATCGCCACCTCGACGGTGTCGGGCAGGTTGAGGATCATTTTGTGCTGCGGCGTCGGCTGCCACACGTCCATGACGGCCTCGCTGATTTCCTTGGCGAATTCGACCTCGGTGGCGCTGAAACTCTCGGGCGAGTATTGCAGCGTGACCTGCGTGCCGCCGACGGTGAGGCGATGGATACGATCCTGGATCATCTGTGCACCTTTGACGGCCACGCCGATGATTTCCTCCGTCGTCTTGCCAAACACATACTTCCGCTGTGCTGGTGAGGTGGAGTTGTACATGTGGATGACCACTTTTTTCGCCCCCATGAGCGACTCGACGGTCTTCTCGATCAAATCCTCACGCGCCTGCACCAAGCACTGGATCGTCACGTCATCTGGGATGCGTTTCTCCTCAATGAGGCGACGGTTGAAGCTGAATTCGGTGTTCGAAGCGGAGGGGAAACCGACTTCGAACTCCTTGAAGCCGCATTTCACCAGCGCATCGAACATTTCGAGCTTCTGCGAAACATTCATCGGCACGGCGAGCGCCTGATTGCCATCGCGCAGATCGACGCTGCACCAGATGGGCGCGTGGGTCAGATGACGCGTGGGCCATTGACGGTTGGGGATGCTGATCAGCGGGAAGGGCTGATACTTGGAGGACGGATCTTTTAACATGAGAAAACGCAGGTAACAGAGATGGGTAGGACCGTGAGGGTGCCTGAATGGAAAACAGCCGTGACGTGACGGCAAGAAGCATGACGAGGAAACACGGGCCGCCTACCCTTGCGTAAGTCGCAGGGAGAGGAGCAGCAGAGCCGTGGCGGGCGTGGTCATGACGGCCGGAAGAAAGCAGGAGTGTGGCGAACGTCAAGGCTGCGCTGTCGAGGTGGTCAAGGCTGTAGCCGGATCACCTCTTGACCACGTCTTGACTCTCTTGACTACTCCTTGACCTCGCTATGACCCGATTCCGCCCCTGCATTGACCTCCACGACGGCCGCGTGAAGCAGATCGTGGGTTCGTCGTTACGGGATGACGGAACCGGTTTGCAGACGAATTTCGTGAGCGATCGCGATGCCGCGTGGTATGGCGAGTTGTACCACCGCGATGGCCTGACCGGCGGTCATGTCATTCTACTCGGCAAAGGCAATGAAGAGGCCGCGAAGGCAGCGGCGGGAGCTTTTCCAGGCGGTTTGCAGGTCGGCGGCGGCATTCGGTCGTGCAATGCGGCGGAGTACCTCGATGCGGGGGCGAGTCATGTGATTGTTACAAGCTATTTGTTCGAGACGGCGGGCACGTTCAATCAGACACGACTCGACAAGATGGTCGCTGCGGCGGGCAAGGAACGCTTGGTGATTGATTTGAGCTGCAAAGCGACGTCGAAGGGCTGGACGGTGGCGATGAACCGCTGGCAGACGCTGACGAACCTGGAGGTGACGCCGGAGACGCTGCGTTTTCTCGCCGGCCATTGCGCGGAGTTTTTGATTCATGCCGTGGATGTCGAGGGCAAGTGCGAGGGCATTGATGAAGCGCCCGTGAGCTTCCTCGGTGAGCATTCGCCGATCCCGATGACCTACGCGGGCGGCATCCGGCACCTGGATGATTTGAAGCGCATTGATGAACTGAGCCACGGTCGTGTGGATGGCACGGTGGGCAGCGCGTTGGATCTGTTTGGCGGCACCGGGGCCAAATACGAAGAACTGGTGGCCTGGAATCGGCGCTCGCTCCCAATCACGGGCTAAAGCCCGAACTACGAACATGAAAATCATCCGCTACTCCGACTCGCAGGGAAACATCGCTCACGCGGCACAGCAGAACGATGGAACGGCACTTGTCATCGGGGGCGACATCTTTGGCGAGCATCGTGTAACAGATCGCAAGGCCGCGGTGGTGAAGCTGCTCGCACCGATCCAGCCGTTTGCGATCATCTGCATCGGGCTGAACTACAAGTTTCACGCCGAGGAGTCGAAGGCGGCGATTCCACAGCATCCGGTGGTGTTCATGAAGCTGCCGAACGTGGTCCAGCATCCGGGTGAGCCGATCCTGCTGCCGACGCACCTGAAAAGCGACAAGGTGGACTACGAATGCGAGCTGGCGGTCGTCGTTGGCAAGACGGCGAAGAATGTGGGTAAAGCGGACGCTTTGCAGCATGTGCTGGGCTACACCTGCGCGAACGATGTGAGCGCGCGTGACTGGCAGAAGCACGGAGGCGGCGGGCAATGGTGCCGTGGGAAAAGTTTTGACACCTTTTGCCCACTGGGACCAGTTTTGGTGACGGCGGATGAGATTCCGAATCCCAACAGCCTCGCGATCAAGACCGTGCTGAACGGCGAGACGATGCAGGACTGGAATACGAACGACATGATCTTCGATGTGCCCACGCTGATCGAGTTCCTCAGCGGCAGTACGACACTGCTGCCCGGCACCGTCATTCTCACCGGCACGCCGCATGGCGTTGGCATGGCCCGCACACCGCCAGTGTTTATGAGGGATGGTGACACCGTGAGCGTGGTGATCGAACACATTGGCACGTTGACCAATCCGGTGCGCAACGAGGCGTGAGGGGGCGCTCAGCCAAAGTAGTCCAGAGCTTCAGCTCGTTATGGAATGCATGCGAGCCACCCCAGACTCCAGAACGAGCTGCTGCGAGGCCGCGAAGCGAACCTCTAAACTACTTTATTCACTCCTGCGCCTTCACGAGTTCGCTGATGAGTTTTTCGTAGCGGCGTTGCGGGCAACATTCTTCCAGGAGATCACGCAACGCGGATTTTTGACGCACGAAGTGGAAGGCGATGATGTCGCAGACGGCCTCGGCCTCATCCATTCCCTCCAGGGATTGCCGCAGTACCTGCATATTCTCACAACTATCGTCGGTGGGATGCGGCAGCAAGGCCAGCGCACGGGCCTTCAAGCTGCGCAGCACCTCGTCAGGAGCCTGCTGCGTGAGGATCGGCTCAACGTGGGCAATGCGAAACGGCTCCACCTGCTCCCAGCCAGTGATGCGCATGCGGCAGACGCCGTAGAGCATGACCTGCGAGGTGCTGTCGGGATTTTTCACCGAGGCCCGGATCAGACCCGCCGTGGTGACTGGCAAAATGTCCTCATCATGGATGACGCCGACGCAGAACATGCGGTCGGTGCGCAGCGCATGGTCCAGCATGAGACGGTAACGCTCCTCGAAAATGAACAGCGGCAGATGGCAGCCCGGAAAGTGATAGCAGTCATCGAATACAATCATCGGCAGACGGCACGGCAGTACAAATGACGTGGCTGAAGATGGCTGTGGCGGGATGTCCATGAATGAGGTGCTTTGGGAATACGCCTGCCGTTAGCGCCTAGTTCCGTGTTTCACGGCCGGAGGTGGCAGAATCAGCCCGAATTCAGCCATGCGCCTGCCAGCTGGTGCGCCCGCCAGGAATCGAACCTG
>JBDNIB010001124.1:0-4294 GCA_041688535.1 Prosthecobacter sp. | reverse complement strand
CGCTGCTCTGCCACGCGGCCATTCCTCCGGGTAAAAACACCGGTAGCCAGCTTTCCCGGCTGTATCTCGCCAACATCATCGGCTCCGGCGCAGGCAGCCTGCTCACAGGTTTCATTTTCATGGAATGGCTGAGTCTCCATGTGCTCAGCGTGCTGTTGCTAGCCATTTCTTGGCTCTGGGTAGAGAGCATTGCAGGCTTTCATTTGCCGCCAAAACTGCGCTGGCTGCCGCTGGTCATGATTCTCATCACCTTGAGTCCATTTCAGGGCTTCTACGAGCGCCTCCAATACAAACAAGAGTTCAGCCGCAGCATGCGCTTCGCGCAGATCATCGAGTCACGCCACGGCGTCATCACGGTGGACACCAGCAACGCGGTTTATGGCAACGGTGCTTACGACGGCATGATCGGCACCAAGCTAGAGCCGAAATCCTGGCTCGTGCGGCCCTACTTCCTCTCCGCCGTGCGAGACCGCATCGAAAACGTCCTCGTCATCGGTGTCGCCAGCGGCTCGTGGACACAGATCCTCGTCAGTCATCCGCAGGTGAAAAGCGTCACCGCCATCGAACTCAGCCACGGCTACCTTGATCTCATCCGCTCACGTCCCGAAGTCGCCAGCCTGCTGACCCATCCCAAGCTCAACCTCGTCATCGACGATGGCCGCCGCTGGCTGCGCCAGCATCCCGACGCACGCTTCGACGCCATCGTCATGAACACCACCCACCACTGGCGTGAGTTCGCCTCCGCCCTGCTCTCGCGCGAGTTTTTGACCGAGGTCAAAGCCCACCTCACACCCGACGGTATCGCCTTCTGGAACTGCACCGAGTCCCCGCGTGCTGCCCGCACCGGCATGGTCGTCTTTCCGCACACCCTGATGGTCATGAACCACTGCCTCGCCAGCAACACCCCGCTCGAACCCAACCGCGACCGCTGGCAGAAAATCCTCACGAGCTACCGCATCGACGGCCAACCCGTCATCGCGCCCGATCAAATCGACGGCGTCCTCGATTTCCTCAACGGCGAAGCCCTCCCAGTCCCCGGCGACATGTGGCACTGGTGCCGCCGCGAGGCCATGCAGAATGCCTGGGGCGATGCCGAGATCATCACCGACGACAATCTCGGCCACGAGTATCCGTGAACACAGGGGGCGAATTTCACTCCCGGCACAGCGCCAGAGCTTGATTCACCAGCGCACCGCTGAGGCGGAACTTCGCCTTGCTGCGCAGGTCATCGATGACGGGGCGGATCGCCACCAAATGACCCGTGTGCCGAGCTTGAATGAGAATACCGACGACACCAATCGTTCGCAGGCCGTGCGCTTGGGCGATGGCGCGGCCCTCGCTCTCATCCATCAGCACCGCGTCAGCATGCAGCTCAAGGGCCAAGCTGATGGCAGCCGATTCACCGGGATCGAGCAGCTTGAGTGTTTCATCCGTGAGGTTCGCATGTCGCCGCGGTTTCATCTGCATCCAGTCCGGCAGGATCAATCCTGCAAATCGTCAAGACGTAGCCGCCAGCCGTTCAAATTCATCCTTCACCGCAACAGGTATGACAACGGTGCCAAACAGCGATCTCAGGAGTTGAATCTGGCCCACCAGCGCGAGATTCAGCAGCACCGAGGTGTCGGCGACGACGATCACGCAGGCAGCAAGGCTTGGAGTGATTCCATGTCCGTGCGCAGATCGTCGCCAGTGTAGTGAACGGGAATATCCCGGTCACACAAGACCGCTTGAAAGTCCATCCGCTCCATCTCCGCCATGCGCGCACCCTGGGCCATGCTAACACGCTTCCGCGCATAAAGCGCACAAGCCAGCTCCATCTGCAGTTCTTTCGGGCTGAAGCTGGCGGTCACGGGGTCGTCTGCAAAACGAGTGTCATGTCGGTAGGATAGTCGCTTCGCCACCATATCACTCCACAAATCCTTGGCTCGACGCTTTTGAATGACTTTCTCACCAGTGGAGGTTGCGGTGTCGCCACCTGTGAGTTTCCAAGTTTGGAAGATCGCCTTCTTTTCATTCAATACCTCCAAGTCCGCGCCATTCACTCGCCAGGCCCAGTCGGTCCACCAGAATGTGCCGTTGGTGCGTTGGTCCTGGCTTCCTTTGCGCCAAAGTTGAGCTCGGCCATCAGCGAAAATGACAACGCGGGGACCACTCGGATCTTGTTCTTCGAACCATTCGCCTATGAAGACATTAGCGCCCAGGTCGTTTACCTTGAACTTCGGCGTCGTGTTGGCCTGGGCGACGATGAGGGGCTTGGGATTGCTCGGTGGCGTTGGAGCTTTCGGTGTCGCGGCAGCGTCTTGGAGTGCGGTGACTGTGGCACCGCTTTCGTCGGAGCGGGTGATCGCCGTCTGATCTGACGCTGACGCTGCTTCCGGCGTGGCCGGTTTGAGCGCGACGAAGGCACCTGCGATGACAACGGCGGCGGCGACGGCGACGGTGGTGAGGGCAATCATAGAGGTCTTCGATTTCGAGTTGGGGGAGATTGGGGTGATGCGGGCACTTGGGGAGCTTTGCGGGATCGCTGCGCTGCTCTCGCCACCGGCCTGCACGAGTGGCAGGGTGTGGATGGCATCCAGATCGCGGCGGATCTCCCCGCTGGTCTGATAGCGCTCCTCGCGGTCCATTTGCATGGACTTCTGGATGATGGCGTCAAAGCGCGGATCAAGACCGGGAAAGCGCACACCCGCCGGCTTGAACGTGCCGCGTGGCACATCGCCGGTGAGCATGTGGTAGAGCATGACGCCGATGGCATACAAGTCGGCGCGGCCATCAATCTGCGTGCCCATTTCAGCGCCTCGGGAGCGACGTAGTCGGGTGTGCCCATGGCCATGCCGGTCTTCGTCAGGCCGCCGGAGCCTGGCTCGTCCGCCTTGGTGAGGCCGAAGTCGGCCACTTTGACGGCTCCTTCGCGGTTGATGAGGATGTTGGCCGGTTTGATGTCGCGATGGACGATGCCGTGCGTATGCGCGTAGCCGAGCGCGTCACACACATGCGCAGTGATGGCGAGCGCGTGCTCCGGCGGCAGGCGGCCCTGGCGGCGGATCATCTGCGCCACGTCCGTGCCATCGACAAAGGCCATGACGATGTAAAGCTGGCCCTCCGCCGTCTCGCCGAAGTCATGCACCGGCACGATGGCGGGATGATCGAGCTTCGCCATGATGCGTGCCTCGTTTTTGAAGCGCTCGACATAGCTGGCATCGACATCATCAAGCCCCGGCGGCAGAATCTTGATGGCGACCGCCCGATCTAGCGAGCGCTGCCGTCCCTGATAGACTACGCCCATGCCGCCGTGGCCGAGCAGGCGCTCGATGTCATACTGCGGCAGGAGTTTTGCCAAATGCTCCGCCTTGGGCGGCTGCCACTGAAACCCGCCGCCAGCCGAACGCCGGTAGCCAGTGGGCGTGGGGCCGGGGGTGGAGCGTCAGACATTGGGAGGGGAAAGTCGGGGCAGTTTTACGAAATGGCGGGAGTTCTGGCAAGCGGGGAATCTGCCTCATGCCCAGTTGCATCCTCAACGCCTCCCGTGCATAACAAGCCCGCATGACCACCGCCGCAATCTCCCCGAGCACGATGATCGAACTCGTGCGTGAAACCGTGCTGCCTGATCTGACCGCCGATTTCAGCGTGGAGGCCGATCTTGATTCGATGGAGAAGCTGCGCTCATGAGTCC
The DNA here is from genome assembly GCA_041688535.1 of Prosthecobacter sp. Taxonomy (GTDB): domain Bacteria; phylum Verrucomicrobiota; class Verrucomicrobiia; order Verrucomicrobiales; family Verrucomicrobiaceae; genus Prosthecobacter. The sequence goes on along the minus strand of JBDNIB010001124.1, from coordinate 621 downwards.
CGACGTTCTCATCATCGGCGGCGGCAGCGCAGGTGTGGCCGCGGCTTTGGCGGCGGCACGGCAGGGCGCGGATACCCTGCTGGTTGAGCGGCATGGTTTCTTCGGCGGCGCAGGCACGGCCTCGCTCGTGCATTCGTTCTGCGGCTTGTATGACCTGCCCGCGTCGCCCGATGCAGCACCGCGTGTCGCGAATCCCGGCATCCCCGCCGAGCTGGAGCGTGAGCTGCTCGCGCAAGGCATCGCGCATGGTCCGCTGCGCATGGGGAAGGTCGATGTGCTGATGCATCAACCACAGCGTCTGGCCCTGTTTCTTGATCAGTGGTGCCTTAAACAGCCCAACTTGAAGCTGCTGCTGCATACCAAGGTCATGGCCTGTGCGGTGGAAGACCATCGCATCGCTGAAGTGACACTACTCTGCCGTGGCGTTTCATGGAAACTGCGGCCGCGCACGGTTGTCGATGCCAGCGGCGATGCCGTGGTCGCGGCGCTTGCCAAGCACGCTTGGGAGAAAACGCCGGCACATGAATTGCAGCGCCCGGCTTACATCGTTGGCCTTGGCGATGTCGATGCCGCCCCCCTCACCGGAGACGGTCCACTGAAAATAGCTGGATGCCTCGCGCG
>JBDNIB010001123.1:0-6694 GCA_041688535.1 Prosthecobacter sp. | reverse complement strand
GCTCGACCGTGGCACCGTGGATTTCATTCAGCAGCTTGCGCTGACCGTCCATGATGCGTTTGCCGTTCTTGTAGGCCTCGACGACGAAATCATCGGTGGTGGTGATGAGATGCGTGGCGAGCAGGCCTTGCGGACGGGCAGGCGGTTTCGCCACGGGCTTTGGTTTCACGCTGCCATCATCGACATGCGACAGCAGGCGTGGTGGGATCGGGCTGAGTTCGGTTTGTCCCGGTGGTTTCCAGCGGATAGTGATGCCGCTCTCGCCACGACCGCCGACAAAGCCCGCTGAGAGGATCGTCACGCGGCCTTTCGTGAGCGGGATGGTCGTCACCGCTTCGGTGCCATCGCGAAATGCGCAGACGACTTCGCCCTGAATCATGAGCAGGTTGCGGTCGTAGAAGCTGTTGGTGGTGAAACTGTAGTCGCCATCGGCCTTGATCTCCAGCATGCCGCTCGCCACGGCATTGCGCTCGGGTTCCCAGGTCCACGGTGCGAGGGACTCCACGATGAACTTCTCGCCGATGGGCTTACCGAGCTGTTCCAAAGGCACGTTGAAGCCCTCTTTATCATTCGCCTGTAAAGTGTGACGCGGATATCCGGTCACGATCAGACCCGGTGCGAGCGCAAGGTCGATGGCGGCACGCACCTCCACGGTAGCGGTCTTGGTTGCAGGGGCCGTGCCACCCATGAGAGGGGCTGCGGCACTGAGGACCAGCGAGAGGGACAGCAGGATCGAGGTTTTCATCGTGGCGCAGGGTTGGGGCGGAAATTCTGCGGACAAACTACCACAGAGGCCACTGCCACACACGCAGTCATTCCCGCTGTTCTTGACCCTTCATTCTCTGCGTCCTCCGCCGCTCTGCTCCACTGCGGTGAAATCGCGTGTGCGAAATGCAGGCTAGCCGCAGTGCCAACTCACTACCTGCCCAACACCAGCACGCCGAGCGGTGGCAGATCCACCACGAGGCTCCACGACTGGCCCTGCCAGGGAATCTGCTGGGCCTGAAAGCCAGCGCCGGCGCTCACGCCTGACCCCGCATAAATCGCGGCATCCGAATTGAGCAGCTCGCGGTAGCTGCCAGCAGCACTCACGCCCACGCGGTAGTTTTTGCGTGTCACGGGTGTCGCATTGACCAGCACATACACTTTGTCACCATCCGGTGCGGAGCGGCCGAAGGCGAAGATGCTGCTGTCCGCATCATTGGCATCCAGCCAGAAGAAGCCGCCGGCCTCATGGTCTCGTGCATGCAACGCCGGGCGTGAGGTGTAGAGGTGATTGATGTCGCGAACGAGCTTTTGCAGGCCGCTGTGCTCCTCGCCGAGGAAGAGATGCCAGTCGAGGCTGGCGTCGTGCTTCCACTCGTTCCACTGGCCGAACTCACCGCCCATGAACAGCAATTTCTTGCCCGGATGCATCCACATCCAGGCCAAGAACATGCGTAGGTTGGCGAACTTCTGCCAGCGGTCGCCAGGCATTTTGTTGATGAGCGATCCTTTGCCATGCACGACCTCGTCATGGCTCAGCACGAGGACAAAATTCTCGTCGAAAGCGTAGATCATGGAGAACGTGGCCTCGCCATGGTGATACTTTCGATGCACCGGCTCATTCGCCATGTAGCGCAGGCTGTCGTTCATCCAGCCCATGTTCCATTTGAAGCCGAAGCCGAGGCCGCCACTGCTGACGGGCTTGGAAACGCCCGGCCAAGCGGTGCTTTCCTCCGCGATGATCGTCGTCCCAGGATGCTTCTCGTAGCACACGCAGTTGAGGTCACGCATGAAGGCGATCGCCTCCAGGTTTTCGCGCCCGCCGAGGTGGTTGGGCACCCACTCGCCCGCCTCGCGTGAGTAATCCAGATAGAGCATGGAGGCCACGGCATCCACGCGTAGGCCGTCGATGTGGAACTGCTCCAGCCAGTAGAGCGCGTTCGAGATGAGGAAATTCTTCACCTCATGGCGGCCATAGTTGAAGATGAGCGTGCCCCAGTCCTGATGCTCGCCCAGGCGCGGGTCTTCGTGCTCATACAAAGCGGTGCCGTCGAACTTTGCCAGACCGTGGTCGTCTTTCGGGAAATGGCCGGGCACCCAGTCCAGGATGACGCCGATGCCATTTTGATGACAGCGATCCACGAATTCGCGAAACTCATCGGGGTTCCCAAAGCGGCTTGTCGGCGCGAAGTAACCCGTGACCTGATAGCCCCAGGAGCCGTCAAAAGGATACTCCGCGATGCCCATGATCTCGATGTGCGTGAAGCCAAGGTTTTTGACATATGGGATCAAATCATCCGCCAGTTCAGTGTAGGACATCCAGCGGTTCCCATCTTCTGCCTTCCGTTTCCAAGACCCAAGATGCACCTCGTAGGTGCTCATGGGCGCGTGATAGACATTCCGCTGCGGGCGGGCCTGCATCCAGTCGCCGTCAGACCATTTGTAGCGCGTCAGATCGAACACGAGGCTGGCGGTTTGCATGCTGTGCTGGCCGAACACCGCGTACGGATCGCTTTTCACGCGCAGGCGACCATGCTTGTCCACCAGCTCGAATTTGTAATGCGTGAGTTCGGCCAGACCAGGGATGAAAATTTCCCAAATACCGGCCTCCATGCGGTTACGCATGATATGCACACGTCCGTCCCAGCGGTTCCAGTCACCGACCACTGACACGCGTTGCGCATTCGGTGCCCACACCGCAAACTGACAGCCAGCGACGCCATGCACGGTCTTCAACCGAGCGCCCAGCACCTCCCACAGCCGCTGATGCGTGCCTTCGCGGAAAAAATACATGTCCTGGTCGCCCAGCAGCAGGCCAAACGAGTACGGATCGCTATTGCGAGTGGTGGCACCGGTCTCGTCGGTGATTTCCAGTTCGTACAGCCCCTTTGGCGTCACGGCTTCAAACAAACCGTCCGCATGCGCCTTCACCGCCGGGAAGGACTCGCCACCGCAGATCACCGCGACCTTGTCCGCAAAGGGCTGCACGGTGCGCACCACTTGCTTGCTCCCATCAAGTTCGTGCGCGCCCAGGAAGGCGAACACATTTTGATGCCGCGCAGCCAGCACGGATTTAATCTCGGCTTTATTCGAATATTGGCTCATCAGTCTTCACTCATGGAGCGCTCCCGCCCAAAAGCAACGGATTGACCATCTCGCGTCCGATTCGCTCCCACGCCAGCCGCCGCATCAGCCCGCGCCGCTCCTGCCTTAGAGCCACTCCCACATGGGCGCGGATTTTTTTCGCGACCGACTCAGCAGACTCGCTCAAAGCGAAGAATTCCGCCCCTACCGCCACCTCACGATGCGCCGGAATGTCCGAGCAGAACACCGGCACACCATGCAGCGCCGCCTCGATCAGCGGCAGCCCATAGCCTTCCTGCGTGCTCGGAAAAAACAACGCGTCCGCCATTTGATACAGGCTGCGAACGTCATCATCACTCAACGGACTCGACTCACCCAAAAACAGCACTCGCTCCCGCACCCCCAATGCCATCGCGAGTTCTTCCAGTTCACTGAAATAGGCCATGCCATCGGCCTGGTGCGGATCAGGGGCCGCCGTCACGACATAAAACGCCTCCGACAGCTCCGCGAGCACCCGCAGGCCCAGCTCGATGTTTTTTCGTCGCACGAAACGCGTGGGATGCAGCAGCACTAGGCCGGCATTGTCGAGCTTCAGCGCCGCAACAGTCTCCGTCAGGCCCAGCACGGCTACCGCATCGCATCCGTTCGGAATGACGTAGATCGGCTCTGCGGTGACTTGCGCATATTCACTCTTCCGATGCGCCGAAACCGCCACATGCACCGCCAGCGGCACATTTTCCGACCAGCGCACATCATGCACCCAATTGATCCAGCGAATGTCAGGGCGTGTTTGCGTGAGTTCGAGCAGTTCCCGCGTCCATGCGAGGTCAAACGCCATCGTAAACACATTGTGGACGATGACGGCGCTTCGTTGTGGAGCGCGGCTGCCCTCATCCGCCTTGGTCATTGGCGCGTGCGGGCACTCGCGCTCCATCCAAGCCTGGAAGCGGATGTGGGCATCCGCGCTCCGGTCAAACAGCGTGACCTCATGCTCTAGCGTTCGCAACGCAGCCGCCTGCTCGCCAACGACACGCTCCACGCCGCCGATGACGGGGGGCAGCGTGTAATGCAAGATGGCGATGCGCATGCCGCGCACAGGAGCGCGGACGCCCTCGTCCGCAAATGCTTCAATGCGGCTGCGGGCATCCGCGCTCCGTTTCAAGAGCGTTAAACCACGATGTTCACCAGCTTACCGGGCACGACGATGATCTTCTTGGCGGGTTTCCCCTCCATGAATTCCTGCACGCGGGCGCTGGCGAGGGCGATCTGTTCAATCTCCTCCTTCGTGGCCTGGATCGGCACGCGGGCTTTGTCGCGCAGCTTGCCGTTCACCTGAAAGACGACTTCCACCTCGTCCTCAATGAGGGCGGCGGGATCGTATGTCGGCCATTCGGCATCGGCGAGGAGACCATTCACCGCCAAGGCGGGGAACTTGCTGGCGATGCGCGCGTTCAGATCATCCGCGATATGCGGAGCGAAGGGACTGAGCACTTTCATGAAGGTCACAATGGCGGCGGCGGGTTTCACTTCGGCACCGGTGAACGCGTTCGTGCAGATCATCATCTGGCTGATGGCCGTGTTGAAGCTTAGCTTTTCGATGTCTTCACCACACTTCTTGATCGTCTCGTGCAGCGCCTTGGTGAGCTGCTTGTTCGCGGGCACGTCTTGCAACGCGGCAGACATGCTCCACACGCCTTCGTCATCGACTTCCATGACGAGACGCCACACGCGGGCGAGGAAGCGATACACGCCCTCAACGCCCTTCATGCTCCACGGCTTCACCTGCTCCAGCGGGCCCATGAACATCTCATACAGGCGCAGCGAATCCGCGCCGTATTCACGCACGACGTCGTCGGGGTTCACGACGTTGCCGCGTGACTTCGACATCTTCTGACCGTCCTCGCCGAGGATGAGTCCTTGATTCACCAAGCGTTGAAACGGCTCCGGCGTGCTGACGTAGCCGAGATCAAATAGCACCTTGTGCCAGAAGCGGGCGTACAGCAGGTGCAGCACGGCGTGCTCGGTGCCGCCGACGTAGAGATCGACACCGCCGGGCTTGCCGCCGCCCATCCAATACTGCTCAGCGGCTTCGCCGACAAAGCGCTCGCTGTTCTGCGCATCGCAGTAACGCAGGTAATACCAGCACGAACCCGCCCACTGCGGCATGGTGTTGAGTTCACGCGTCGCGGTGGCGGAGTAGCGCACCCAATCGGTGGCCTTTGACAACGGCGGCGCGGGCGTGCCGGTCGGTTTGAAATCTTCCAAAGTCGGCGGCAGCAGCGGCAGCTCGCTTTCGGGAATGCAGCGATGCTTGCCATCTTCCCACACGATCGGAAACGGCTCGCCCCAGTAGCGCTGGCGGCTAAAGAGCCAGTCACGGAGTTTGAAGTTGATCGTGCCTTTGCCGTGGCCTTCTTTTTCGAGCCATGAAGCAATTCTCCTCTTCGCTTCGGGTGTGGGCATTCCATCAAGGAAGCCAGAGTTCACGGCGATGCCGTTGTCAGTGAATCCTTGCCAATCTTTGCCTTCAGGCGGCTGCACAACCTGCTTGATGGGCAGCTCGAATTTCTGCGCGAACTCAAAGTCACGCTCGTCATGCGCAGGCACGGCCATGATGGCACCGGTGCCGTAGCCCATGAGGACGTAGTCGGCGATCCAGATTGGCACCTCTTGCTTGCTCACTGGATTGATAGCGTATGAACCAGTGAAGACTCCGGTTTTTTCCTTTGCTACCTGACGTTCACGGTCGGACATCGTTCCAGTACGTTGAACGTAGCGCCTTACTTCGCGGGCTTGTTCACCGGTGGTAATGGTTTCCGCAAAAGGATGATCTGGAGCTAACACCATGTAAGTTGCTCCGAAGAGTGTATCAGGACGTGTGGTGTAGACGGTCAGTCGAATAGGAAGTCCGTGTAATTCTCGGCCTTTTACTCGGAAGTGAACCTCCGCGCCCTCGGAGTGCCCAATCCAGTTGCGCTGCAACAGCTTGATGCTTTCCGGCCAGTCGAGGCCGTCGAGTTCATCGATCAAACGCTGGGCATACGAGGTGATGCGCAGCATCCACTGGCGCATGGGGCGGCGCTCGACGGGGAATCCTCCGACTTCGCTTTTGCCATCCACTACCTCTTCGTTGGCTAGGACCGTTCCAAGGGCTTCGCACCACCAAACCGGCGCTTCACTGACATACGCGAGACGCTTGCCATCGATCTCTTCACGGCTCAGTCCCGTTCCTTCGAGTTCAGCGATCGGGCGTGCCTTGCCTGCGTCATTCACGTACGAGTTGTACAACTTCAGGAAGATCCACTGCGTCCATTTGAAGTAGCCGGGGTCGGTCGTGTTCACCTCGCGATCCCAATCGTAGGCGAAGCCGAGGCGCTTCAACTGACCACGAAAGCCCTCAATGTTCTTCTCCGTCGTCGCACGCGGGTGCTGGCCGGTTTTGATGGCGTATTGCTCGGCAGGCAGGCCAAAGGCGTCCCAGCCCATCGGGTGCAGCACATTGAAGCCGGACATCTTCTTGAAACGGCCGATGATGTCCGTGGCGGTGTAACCCTCGGGGTGACCGACGTGCAATCCTGCGCCGCTAGGATACGGAAACATGTCGAGCACGAAATACTTCGGCTTC
>JBDNIB010001122.1:0-3405 GCA_041688535.1 Prosthecobacter sp. | reverse complement strand
GTTCTCCGCACCGCGCGTGATGATGAGCTGACGGCATTTCGCCGCCTTCAATTCGCGATTCGGCGTGATCTGCGCGGCCTCGCCTTCGTTCACAATGAGCACATCCACTTCGAAGCGATCCGCTAGAAACGCCGTGCTCATCGGCGATGGATTCAAAATGACCCGTACACCCGCTTCATGCGCGATCTCCGCTGCCCGTCGCACCACGTCGAGCGGACATTCCAGTTGCAGCAGCAGCGCATCCGCTCCGCGAATCAGATTCGCATGCTTCTCGACATCCTCCGGCGTGATCACATGATTCGCGCCTGGATTCACAATGATGCAATTCTCCCCGCGATCATCCACCGCGATGAAGGCGCTCCCTGTGGGCGTTTCCGACCGTGAAACGCCTGTCGTGTCGATTCCCTCGACTTTCAGCGCTTCGATGTAGCGCGTGCCAAAATCATCATGTCCGACACAGCCAATCATCGCCACCCGTCCACCCGCCCGTGCCGCCGCCACGGCCTGATTCGCCCCTTTGCCGCCAAAACACGTCAGCATGCTACTCGATGTGAGTGTTTCCCCCGGCGCAGGGATGTGCGGCACTCGCAGTGTGTGATCCACGTTCAGCGAGCCGACGACGACGATCTTGGGAGCGGAGGTCATAAATGGAGGATTGCCGGAAAAGACTCAGGCTGGTAGAATGTGGGCATGGAAGCGAAACCAAAAGCCGCCAAACTGGATACTGCCCTGCTCCAAGAATTGCTCGAAGTAGGTCTGGAGATACAGGACCGATTTGCCGCCGAGCCTGTTTATGCCAAGACCGGCAAAGGCTTTCTCAAAAGCGCTGGCGTGGACGAACTCAAACGCATCAAGGCAGCCAAAGCAGAAACCAAGGCGTGATGAGCCATGAGCGCAGCGCATGCATGGCTTGAACCTTTCACCTGGGAAATCGTCACGATTCAAAATCAGCGTCTCTGCGAAGCGAAGAACGCTTTGCACAAGCCAACTTCCGACGGCCACGAATCCACGAAAGCGCTTTGGGAATCGCGACATGCCGAAACGATGACGTTGGCCGAAGCAGCCGACCTGTGCCGCAGCTGCCATCGGATGGCTCCCTTCTGTTTTTATAACGGCAACACTTTCGCTTCCGTGATGGGCCTGGTGGTGAAGCGTCTCATACTGCCAGATGCGCAGGCATTCATCATCCGCAGCCTCGCGGGCCACATCGTCGCCGGTGTGGCCTCGGAGGAAGAAGTGAAGGCGTTTCAGGCCTTCTCGGACTCGCTGACCTAGCGGCATCACTTCTTCACAGGCGGAGGTTCCACGCTGAGCTGCACGATGGCCTCGCGCACGCGCGCGGTTTGTTCGGGGTTCATCACGAGAAAGCGATGCTTGCCTGTGCCGTCTTTGCCCGGGCGGTACAGCGTCGCGGAGTCATCTTCGACGATCACGTTGCCGGGCGGTGAGAGATCGAAGTAGCCGCGATCCGGCAGCACCGCATACAGCACCGCCGTCGGGTCCCAGGTGGGCCGGTCATGCGGCGGTGGATTGTAGAGGTAATAGGCTTCTTTGAGCGGATGATGTTCCAGGTAGTTGAGGTCCTGCTCGATCACGACATGCGGAAACGCCGCCGCCACGCCGATCTCGAAGCCGCTCCATACCATCGGCGTCGGCCACTCCTTCGCGAGCTTCTGCGCGGCGGGCACGTCGAGCTTCACGTTGTATTCGAGGTGCCGGGTGTTCCACTGCACGGTCTGAAATGCACCCGCCATGAGGCTGAGCACCTTCACCTTCTTTGCGACCAGTTCCTTGCCCTCCGCGTCATCGAGCAACCGCGCGAGATTGGTAAAAAAGCCCACCTGCGCGATCACTACGCTGCCATCCGGCTGTTCCGCGAGAATCTTCTTGATCAAACCGACCGCTTCGGCCGCGTCATCACCGCTCATCAGATCGTGAGGGTAGCGCAGCGAGCCGTCCGCGTTCTTTGCATCGGCCAGCAGGTTGAATTTACCAGGCTCCTTCGCCGCGCCATCGCGCACGACGCCAATCGGCGTGTCGGGATAACCATAGAGCGTGTTCACCGCGTCCACGAAGGCCGCAGCCTGCGGATGATCCTTGGTGACCGTCACCGCAAGCAGTTCGCACACGCCGCGCTTTTGCAAACTGTGAATCATGCACAGCGCCATGAGGTCATCGACATCGTTGCCCATGTCGGTGTCGAAGATGAGCCGCACAGGCTCCGCCTGTGAAATGACGAATGATGAATGCAGAAGAACGAAGAATCGCAGGTATTTCATTTGGTGGGCGGTTGGACGGTGAGTTGGACAATGGCCTCCAGCACGCGGGCTTGCTGCACGGAGGTCATGGTGATAAATCGATCCCGGCGGCTTTGCTGGCCTTGTTTGTTCGGCGGCACGAAGCGTGTGAAGCCGTCTTCAGCGACGCTGACACGGCCTGCGGGTGAAAGGCCGAAGAATTCGCGATCAGGAAACACCGCGTAGAGCACGCTGCTCTCGTCCCAGCACGGCCGGTCGTGCTCCGGGCCGTTGTAGAGCAGGTAGGCTTCCTTCACGAGATGGTGCGGCATGTAGTTCAGATCCTGCGCGATGCTTTGGTGAGGAAACGGCAGCGCGAAGCCGATCTCGAATCCACTCCAGATCACCGGCACGTTCTCCGGCCACTGATTCGCCACGGTCTGCATGAAGCCGATGCCGATGATGACGTTCGCTTCGAGGTGGTAGTTCGTGTTGTTGGTGAACGTAAACGCACCGGCCATGATCGAGAGCAGTTTCACCTTCTGCCGGATCAACGCCGGCCCATCCAGTGGCGAATGCACGTCCGCCTTCGATTTGAGCAAGTTCGCCATGTTCGAGGCGATGCCAACGCTGATGATCGAGACGCTCTTGTCCGGCTGCTTCGCCAGCAGCTCACGCAGCAGGTCCACCGACTCGCGTGCGTCGTCGTTACGCTTCAGATCATGCGGATAGTCGGGCGAATCGGCGAGCTTCAGATACTTACTCTCGCGCTTTTGTGCGTTCGGATCACGCGTGACGCCGATGGGCAGATCCGGCCGACCATGAAACGTATTCTGCGCATCCACGAAGCTCGCCGTAAGTGGATTGTCCTTCGAGATCGTCACACCGAGCAACTCGCATGCGCCGCGATCCGCCAGCGTGTGGCACATGGCGAGAGCGAGCACGTCATCGACGTCACCGGTGATGTCAGTGTCGAAGATGATGCGCGGCGGCTCCGCCGAAATGACGAATGACGAATGCAAAATGACGAATGGGAGGAACAGGCGGCGCAGGTTCATGATGATCATTTTCTCCTCCAAGTATCCGCCAGCACGGCGGCGATGATGACGAGGCCGGTAACGACACGTTTGACCGGCTCAGAAGCGCCGACCTGGATCAAGCCTGCCTC
>JBDNIB010001121.1:0-8188 GCA_041688535.1 Prosthecobacter sp. | reverse complement strand
GTAACGGGTGGCCACAGCACGGAAAGCTGCTTTCTCACCGCCGCGCCTGACCCCACACGCAGCGGTTTCCGCAACACCATCTCGCTCGATCAGATCGCCGTGGAAAAACTCGGCCAGCAGACCCGCTTCCCCTCGCTGAACCTCGGCGTGAATATTGACAAAGCGAATCGTAGCCTTTCCTGGACGCGCGATGGCGTGCTGCTGCCTGCCGAAGACAGCCCGGCGGCATTGTTTCGCAAAATGTTCCTTCAGGGCGATGCCAAAGCCATCGCTACACGACTGCACCAGCTCCAAGAACGCGGTAGCATCCTTGACGCCGTCCGGGATGACATGCACGGCTTCCAGAGTGGCCTCGGCCATACGGATAAAAGCCGGCTCGACCAATACCTGACCTCCGTGCGCGAGCTGGAGCAGCGGCTCGCCGTCTCCGGCGAATGGGAGCAGAAACCGAAGCCTGCAACCAAAGCCACCGAACCCACTGACATTGCCGACAAAGCCAAGTTCTTCCCGAAGATCCAGCTCATGCTCGACATGGCCCGCCTCGCCTTCCAGTCGGACAGCACACGCATCATCACGCTCATGGTGGACGGCTTTGCCACGCCCGTTTTTGAGATCAACGACCAGCAACGCACCCGCGATGGCTACCACAATCTCAGTCACCACGGCCAGTCGAAGGAAAAGCTGGACGAACTGGAAAAGGTGGACCTGCAGCAGATGCGGCACCTGCGCGTCCTGCTCGCCAGTTTAGCCGCGACCCCTGGCACCGATGGTCAGCGATTACTCGATCAGACTATGGTGCTCTACGGCAGCAATCTCGGTGATGCGAACGTCCACAACTGCACCAACCTCCCCATCCTGCTCGCTGGCGGCGGCCTCAAACACGGCCAGCACCTGCGTTTCGACACCGTGCAGAACAAACCGCTCTGCAATCTCTTTGTCACCATGCTGCAAAGCCTGGGCGTGGAGACAGCTCGCTTCGGCAGCAGCTCGGGAACGCTGGGAGTGGTCGAGCAGTGAAAAACAGGTACGCCACGACACCCTCCACCACGTTCAGGCAGCTCCGAGAAACCAGACCAAACCAAAAACAATGAATCAAGAACCAAGAACCAACATCCTCACCGTCCTGTGCCTCTCGCTGCTCGCAACCGCAGCCATCTCCGCTAACGACGAACCAAGCACCAAGAACAAAGAACTTGGAACAGAACCCTTCCGCCCAGAAGCGGGAAAGTTTCCCCCTTTGGAAAAAGCGCAACCCTATCGAGGCGAACTCGTGTTCTTGGATCATCCGAATCGTCGCGGCAGCATCCGTGTGCAAGGGGACGGCATGTTTTTCCGCAACGATCCGCATCCCTTCGCCCTGCTGCCGTATGCCGTCGTGAATTATCACGGCGCACCGGCAGATCTGCGGGACATCCCGCTCGGCACCGTGCTGCATGTCCGCGCCTTTCTCCCACCGGACCCGAAGACCTCCGTCGTGCCGGTCTTGCCGGTGGATAGCAAAAAGAAAGACGCCAACAACAATCGCGGTGCTGGCATCTTCCCCGCCGAGAACCACGTCATTCTGCTCGAAGACGAACCCAGCCACTGCCAGCGCGAGGGCTTGACCTGGAAGCTCAAGGAAGTGGACATCAAAAGCCACGCAGGCATGATCCTCGCCACCTGCGAGCCGAAGCAGGGAGCCAATGGCAAAGCGACCGAGGAAAAGCTGACCTTCGATGCCGCCACCCGCGTCTGGCGCGGTCGCGAATGTCTCGGCATCGAAGATTTGGTAACCGAAGGTGCCTGGCCCGCTGAAGGGAAAAAATCTCTCGGCGGCCAATCCGTCCTCCTCGGCATCTGCTGGAAGCCCACACCCGATGGCATTTTCACCCGCTTTCACATCTCCGACATCTGGCTCGATGACGCCGCCATGCAGCGTGCCGCCCACCAGCAAACCGAGACTCACCTAGCCTTCATCCGCAGCCGCTGGATGGCCGCGTGGATTGATGCCGTCGAGTATGGCAAGTTCGGCCGTGCCACCGTGACCGCGACCCTCTTTGGCGGCATGGACGCCTCTCTCTATGCCGATTTCCAAAAAGACACACCTGCCATGATGAACGCGGTCGAGAACACCCTGAAGCACACCCACGGCGCCTACGGCCCCGGACACATGGCCTCACGCGGCTCCATCCTGGAAGTCATCAAAGTGCCCGGCGAGGCTCCCTTGGGCAGCAGCGGCATTCAGATCCGCTTCGACACCGACCTCATCATCGAAGGCATCCGTCCAGGAAGAGTCGTCCGCGTCCGCTCCGGCAACTGGCCCCCAGTCAACGTCCCTCGCGAGGAATACCTCGGCTCCTCCAGCATCGAAGAGCGCTTCCCGACCCCGGCCATCTTTCCCAAATACTGACATGGAGGCATCTGGGGCGCGATTTCAGGCTCACGGATGTCTATGGGAACGTCGTGAAGGAGATAATGGCATGATCTCCATCCAATTGGCTTCGCATCAAGTTTGTCTCTGGATTTTGTATTTGAAAATGAATTGAAAGAAGACGCAACGGTATACCGATTGAGTTTATAAAACAGTATACCGAATGAAAGACTCTCCCAACCCATCTTCTCGCTCTGACTCGACAGCCTTGCGGCTGCGAGCCGACATCCTCAGTGGCACGGCTCAACCAGGTGTTTTACTGGCCGAGTCCGCTGTTGCACAGCGTTTGGGCGTGAGTCGGGTGCCAGTGCGGGAGGCGTTGTTCTCGTTGGAGCGAGATGGATTGGTGGAGTTCAGCGAGTCAGGGCGGGCGTATGTGAAGGACCTCAACTCAAAAGACTTCGAAGAGCTTTATGTGCTGCGACTGATGATGGAACCCACAGCGGCGAGGCTGGCTTCACCAATGCTGAAAGCGGATTTCTCGAAGCTCGAAAAGAATATCGAGGCGACTCGAAAGACAAAGCTTGTGCAGGATGTGACACGCTTGGATCTGGATTTTCATGAACTCATTCTCGAAGCTTCCGGGAATGCGCGACTTTTGAAACTGTGGCGCTCTATGCGCGGCGAATTGGAGCTTTGGCTCGGACGCATGCATCGCACACACCAGCTTCAAACCAAAGGAACCTTGAAGGAGACCGTTGAGGCGCATCGGGCCATCATCGAGTGCTTCAAATCGGAGTCACCCGCCGCTTGTGAGCGCCGGATGCGCACGCACATCCTCAGTTGGCGTGAGTGGCTGCCAACGATGGAGGTGGAAGCATGAAGCCGCTTGTTTTTGGCCTATGCCTAACGTCTTCGGCGCTCCTGGCGGATGAAGCAGAAGTGTTCTTTAAATCTAAACTGCAGCCTCTGCTTTCAGAGCGCTGCAACACCTGTCACTCCACCAAGAAGCAGAAGGGTGATCTCGATTTGGAGCGCTTCACTTCCATCGACGCCATCAAGAAGGAGCCGATAATCTGGCAGGGTGTGTTAGAGCAGATTCACACGGGCGAGATGCCGCCCAAAAAGGAGCCGCAGCTCACAGCCGAACAAAAAGCGGTGTTGGCCAAATGGGTGCAATCCACTCTCAATGAAGTGGCCTATGCGAATGCGGGCGATCCGGGACCGGTGGTGCTGCGGCGGCTCTCGAACATGGAGTACACTTACTCGATCCGCGATCTCACCGGCGTGGACTCGCTCGATCCGGCGAAGGAGTTCCCTGTCGATGGTGCGGCGGGTGAAGGCTTCACCAATGTGGGCGCGGCGCTGGTGATGTCGCCCGCTTTGATCACAAAATATCTCGATGCAGCGAAGGAGATCGCGAGTCATGCGGTGCTGCTGCCAGATGGCATCCGTTTTTCGGCGAGTGATTCGGCGCAGGACTGGACAGACGAGGCACTGACAAAAATTCGGGCTATCTATTTGCGACACACCGTCAGCGGCGAGACTTCCAAAGCCGTCGCGCAAGGCATCAAGCTTGATACCGGCACTGGCAGTGGTCGCTTGCCGCTCGTGGAGTATCTGGAGGCGCTGCAAGGCAAGCGCGGCAGCGAAGGCTTGAGTGCAAAATACCTGAATATTTTGCGAGGCGCATTCAGTGAAACGCAGCCTTCGGTGTTGCTCGATCCGTTGCGGGCGAAGTATCGCGAAAAGAAGCTCACCGCTGCCGACATCGAGCCCTGGCAGCAGGTTTTATGGCGATTCGCCTCCGTGGGACACATCGGCAAAGAAAACGGCCCCAAGGCCTGGCAAGAGCCTGTGACGCCGCTCATGTCGCAGAATGAGATGCGCGTGAAGCTCAGCGGAGAACGCGATGTGACGCTCTATTTGACCACCACGGACGCGGGTGATGGCGCTGCCGATGATCAGGTGATTTGGGAGAATCCGCGTCTCGTGGCTCCCGGCAGACCGGATCTGCCGATCAGTAAGCTTCCCGCTCTGGTCAAGCATTTGGAGGAGCAGCGCGCAAAGATCATTGCGAGCACAGAGCTATGTCTCAATGCCATCGCAAGTGGCAAGGATAATGCCGATCCTGCTTTGCTCACTGCTTGGCGCGAATTTCTCGGCTATGGCACGACGAAGCTCGAACCGCTGCTCAAGACGCAGCTCAAAAGCACGCCGGATTACAACTTCATCCAAGGCTGGCAGGGAGAGCAGGCACTCAGCGTGCTCGCGGATTCTTCCGACACGACCGTGCGCACACAGGGCGTGATGAAGGCGCACAGCATCGCCACGCATCCTTCGCCGACTCATGAGTCAGTCATCGCTTGGCGCAGTTCGGCTGCCACGAAGCTTCGCATCAGCGGTGATGTGACGGATGCGCATCCCGAGTGCGGCAATGGCGTCACTTGGTCTCTCGAAGTGCGTCGCAGTCACACGAGCGAGGTGCTCGCTAGCGGCGTGACAAAAGGCGCGACTACCTTGCCGATGGGGCCGTTTGAGAATGTGCGTATCGAGCCCGGGCAAGTCGTCGCCTTGGTGGTCGGTCCGCGTGATGGCAATCACGTTTGCGATCTCACCTCGGTGAATCTCACACTCAGCGATGGCAAAACGACCTGGGATCTCGCCAAGGATGTGTCGCCGAATATTCTCGCGGGCAATCCTCACGGCCCGTGGCACTTCCTCAGTCAGCCAGCGACGCTCGCTGCCGCGACGGATCTGCCAGCACCCATCGCCGCATGGCGGAAGGCACCGTCCGCTGCTCTCGCGACCGCAGTGCGGAAGCATTTGGAAAAAGATTTCCCTCTCACAAGTCCGTTGCTTGCTCACGCGATGCGTTCCTTCCGCTCGACAGCCGAGAACAGCGCGCTCCAAGCCAAAGCGCCTTCAGTGATCGAAGTGTCGATCCCCGCCGTGCTCGGCAAAGACACCGAGTTTGTCGTCACCGGCAAACTTGTTTCAAAAACGGCAGGCAGCGTGCAGATGCAGGTGCTCACCGAAAAGCCTGCTGGTGCGAATCAGCTGATCGCAGGGAAATCTGAGACCGCGCTCGGCAAAGGCCAATGGAGCGACAACAACCTGCGCACGCAGCACAGCGCTCCGATCCTCGTGAATGACGGCAGCGAGCCACGCAAACGCTTCGAGGCCGCATTCGATGAGTTTCGCGCGCTGTTTCCCATCGCGCTCTGCTATGCGCGCATTGTGCCGGTGGATGAGATCGTCACTCTGACGCTGTTTTATCGCGAAGACGAAGCCTTGAAGCGCCTCATGCTCGATGAGGCCGAGTCACGTGAACTGGACCGCTTGTGGGGCGAACTCCTCTTTGTTAGCGAGGCACCGCTGAAGCAGGTGGATGTTTTCGAGCAGCTCTTCCAGTTCGCCACGCAGGAAGCGAAACCGAGTGCCTTTGAACCACTGCGTCTGCCGATTCTGCAAGCCGCAGCCGATTTCAAAGAGAAGAAAAAAGCTGCCGATGCCGCGCAGCGTCAGGCCGTGATCGACTTTGCAGCCAAAGCTTGGCGGCGGTCGCTGACAGACAAGGAAACCACCGCACTGCGAAAGTTCCCGCCCTATTTGATGCTCGCCCGTGTGCTCACATCGCCATCGTTTTTGTATCGCGGTGAGAAAGCGCCTGAGCAAACCGGCCCCGTGAGCGGAAACGAGTTAGCCACACGCCTGAGCTACTTTTTATGGTCTTCCGCTGCCGATGAGGAGCTGCGCCGCAGTGTCGATCAACTCAACGATCCAGCGATCCTCACCGCGCAGACACGGCGGATGCTCGGGAGCGAAAAAGTGCGCCGTCTCGCTACCGAATTCGGCTGTCAGTGGCTGCATGTGCGGGATGTCGCCACGCTCGATGAAAAGAGCGAGCGCCACTTCCCCACCTTCCTCGCTCTACGTGCCGATATGCAGGAAGAGGCTACACGTTTCTTCATCGACCTTATTCAAAACGACCGCAGCATCCTCTCGCTGCTGGATGCCGATCACAGTTTTATCAACGGTGCGCTCGCGAAGCACTATGGCATCGACTTGAAGACTGCCGATTGGCAGCGCGTCAATGATCTGCACGCGAAAGGCCGCGGCGGCATCCTCGGTTTCGCCGCCACACTCGCGAAACAATCTGGTGCCTCACGCACCAGCGCCATTCTGCGCGGGACGTGGCTCAGCGAGGTCATCCTCGGTGATAAACTGCCCATTCCACCCAAAGGCGTTCCCATCTTACCCGAAGAAGCTCCGCAAGGACTCAGCGAGCGCCAACTCATCGAACGCCATAGCCGCGATGAAAACTGCGCAGGCTGCCACAAGCGTATCGACCCTTTCGGCTTCGCCCTCGAAGGCTTCGACGCCATCGGTCGCGCCCGCCAAGCCGATACCAAGACCATTTTGCCCGATGGCACGGACGTCGATGGCCTCGGCGATTTGCGTAACTACCTCGTCACCACCCGCCGCGACGACTTCCTCCATCAGTTTTGCCGCAAGCTCCTCGGTTACGCGCTAGGCCGCAGTGTTCAGCTTTCCGACAAGCCACTGATCGAGACGGTGCTCACCCAACTTAAAGCCAACGATTACAAGATCAGCACCGCCATCGAACTCATCGTCCACAGCCCGCAGTTTCAGCAAGTGCGGGGACGTAACTTCATCACCAAACACTAAGCCAGCATGAAAACCATTGCCTTAGAAGAAGCCCAAGCCAAATTCGACCACTTCTTCAATGAGGTGGCAGTCGGGGAATCATTCGAAATCACCGTAAACGGCGAGTCGGTCGCACAACTCTTGCCGTTCAAGGAAGTAGAAGCACCCGTGGAAAAGAGGTAACTTCAATATCTATGAAAACACACCACTACTCACGTCGCGCCTTCCTGCGCGGAACTGGCGTCAGCATGGCTCTGCCTTGGTTCGAATCCTTCAATGTCTGGGGCGATGAGCCGAAGCGGAACAAGCCCGCAAGTGAAGCGCCTGTGCGGCTCGCGGTGTTGTTCTCGGGCAATGGCTTCCATTCCAAAGAGTGGTGGGCGAAAGGCGAGGGCAAGGCGATGGAACTGGGCAAGGTGCTCGCGCCGTTGCAGGAGTTCCGCGAGAAGATGCTGTTCGTGCGCGGCTTGTTTCATGCGGAGGCGCGGAAGGGAAACATTCATAGCTCGCAGACGGGCAATCTGTTGTCGGGTGCGCCGATTGCTTCGGGTGGCGAGATTCGTTCAGGCACGAGCTTTGATCAGATGCTTGCGCAAACCTATGGCCGCAGCACCAAGGTGCCGAGCCTCGTGCTCGCGTGTGAGAAGTCGAATCCGTCGGTGCATAAGAACTACTCGATGCTCTACAGTTCGCACATCTCGTGGAGTTCGCCGACCACGCCGACGCCGCTCGAACTCTACCCTGCGCTCGCCTTTGATCGTCTCTTCAAAGACGAAGCCTCGCCTGCCGACAAGAGCGTGCTCGATGCGGTGCTGGCTGATGCGCAGGACTTGCGCCGCAGCATCAGCGCGAATGATCAGCGCAAGCTCGATGAGTATCTCGACAGCGTGCGTGATGTGGAGAAACGCATCGAAAACGCGGGCAAGCGCGGCGAGTTGCAAGGCTGGCGACCCACGCTCGACAAGCCAAATATAGTGCGCCCCGCCGACGGCATCCCGCAGGACATCGGCGAGCACATGCGCATCATGTGCGACCTGCTCGTGCTTGGCTTCCAAACAGACACCACGCGCATCACCACGCTGAAGTTCAACAACGACCACAGCGCTCTACGTTTCCCCAATCTGCCCAGCGTGCAGCAGGTCGGCCACGGCATCGACTACATGATCC
>JBDNIB010000017.1:0-6433 GCA_041688535.1 Prosthecobacter sp. | reverse complement strand
TACCGCACCTATGGCCAAGCAAATCAAGATGAACGAATCCGACTTCCCCACGACGCACTTGACGCTGGTCCAGATCGTGCAGGGCACGGATAAAAAACGCGCCGCGATGGCGCTGGAAGACATCTGCGCACGCTACTGGTACCCCATTTATGCCTTCCTGCGCCGCACCGGCCACAATGCCGAAGACGCGGAGGATCTAACGCAGACTCTTTTCCAAAGACTCGTGGCGGATGAGTCCCTGCAAGCCGTGCAGCAGGAGCGTGGCAGACTGCGCTCCTTCCTCATCGGCATGGTGAAGCGCCTGATCAGCAAGCAGCAACGCCACGACAATGCCGATAAGCGCGGCGGTGGTATCACGGTGCTCTCGCTCGATGAAACTCAGGCCGATGACCGCTACGCCCACGAGCCCGCCGACCTGCGTGATCCCGAACGCCTCTACGACCGCGCCTGGGCCATGCAACTGCTTGACTCCGTCCGCGTGAAGCTGCGTGAGTCCTTTGAAAAAAATGGCCGCAGCTACGACTACGAGACATTCGAGCCGTACCTCGACTGGGACGACACTCCAGCGCCCTACACCGAACTCGCCCAACGGCTGAACTCCAAGGAACCCGCCGTCCGCGTGCTCGTTCATCGCCTGCGAAAAAAATTCCGCGATTTACTCGAAGCTGAAGTCTCGAAGACCGTCGTCAACACCGAAGACATCGCCGAAGAACTGGCCTGGATGCGCGAAGTGCTGCGCTCTGCCTAAATGCCCGAAACTCATGCCCGACTCACTCGACATCTTTGTGGATGATGCCCTGCGTGAGTTTGACGCCGCTCTCACGAGTTATGGCGAGAGCGCAGGCGATCTCATCGGCCCCTATAAGCTGATCGAGGAACTCGGTGTCGGCGGCTTCGGCATCGTCTGGCGCGCGGAGCAGTCCCAGCCGGTGCGCCGTGAAGTGGCGCTGAAAATCATCAAGGCAGGCATGGACACGCGCGAAGTCATCGCCCGCTTTTCCGCCGAGCGGCAGGCACTCGCCGTGCTGGATCATCCGAACATCGCCAAAGTCTTCGATGCGGGCGCGACGCCGACAGGACGGCCTTACTTTGTCATGGAACTCGTGCGCGGCGCATCACTCACGAAGCACTGCAATCAACACGCGCTGTCACTACCAGAACGGCTAACCTTGTTTGCCGATGTCTGCCGCGCCGTGCAGCACGCGCATCAGAAAGGCATCATTCACCGCGATCTGAAGCCCTCGAACCTGCTGGTGACGCTAGTGGATGGGAAGCCTGTTCCAAAGGTGATCGACTTCGGCATCGCGAAAGCCACAGGAGACGAACGGCTGACGGAAAACACCCTGGTCACAAGCTTGGATCGCCTCATGGGCACGCCCGCCTACATGAGCCCAGAGCAATCCCTGCCAGGGATGGACCTCGACACACGCACGGACATCTACAGCTTGGGCGTCGTCTTATATGAACTGCTAACCGGTCAGGTGCCCTTTGAAATCGGCAGCGATGGCCGAGTGAAACATGAACGCGATGCGCAGAAGCCCAGCACGCGTATCAAATCACTCACTGCCGAGCAACTGCGCAGTCTCGGTGTAACGCAGCGCGTTGAAGGGCCAAAGCTCATCGGCCTGGTCAAAGGCGATCTCGACTGGATCGTCATGAAGTCGCTGGAGGAAGACCGCGCACGCCGCTACGATTCCGCGAATGCGCTGGCAGAGGACGTGCAGCGCTTCTTGTGCCAGCAGCCGGTGATGGCGTGCCCGCCGACGACGTGGTATTTTCTCACGCGCTTCACGCAGCGGAACAAGCTCGCGGTGGGTGCGGCGGCGGCCATCGTGCTCGTGCTGATCGGAGGCATCACCACCACGACGTGGATGTATTTCAAGCAGAAGCAGGCGCTGGTAAAAAGCCAGCAGGTGTCGAAATTCATGAAGGACATCCTGACGCAGGCAGGGGTCACGAAGGCTCTCGGGCGTGACACGACGATGATGCGCGAGATCCTGGATAAGACGGCGGAGCGCATCGGCACAGAGCTACGGGCCTACCCATCGGTGCAGGCAGAACTGCGTGGTGTCATCGGCCAGACGTATGAGGACATCGACGAGTATGAATTGGCGACGAAGCAGACCGCTGAGCAACTGCGCCTGCGTCGGGAAATCCATGCCGGAGATCATGCCGAGCTCGCCACGGCGCTCATGGATCATGCCTCCGCTACAGAGACGACGGGGCGCATGAAGGAGGCGGAGTCCTTAGCGCGCGAAGGGCTGGCAATGTGGCAGCGCTTGGCAGGTGAAGACGATCCTCGCACGGGTGGAGCGCACGCTTTGGTAGCCTGGATACTGATCAAATCTGGCCGTGCGAAAGAAAGCGAGGTGCCTGCACGGCAGGCGATCATCCTGTGGCGGAAGCATCCAGCCGATGAACGGCTGAGTAATGCACCGCGCGCGCTCGAAGCGGTGCTGCACAACACCAACAGGCACGACGAATCCATCTCGGTGAATTATGAAAAGCTCGAAGCACTGAAAAAGCAGCATGGCCCTGAGCACCCTGATGTGATGCTGTGCATGGACAATCTGGGCGTGGAGCTGTGCCGCGTGAAGCGCTGGGACGAGGCCGAGCCGCTGCTGCTGGAGTCGTTGCGGCAGGGGGAGAAGTTTCATCCGAATGGAAGCCCGGTCGCGGATCACGCCTACGCCGCGCTCTCCCGCATGGCAGCAGCGCGTGGGCAGTGGGACATGCAGATCCAGCGCGCCCGCGACTCGCTGGCTGCTTCAAAGAAAGTCTTCTCCGAAAGCCACCGCTACTATCGGGAAGGCTGTAACGTGCTCGCTGCTGCCTTGACTCAGCAGGCGGAGCGGTGCGCCGACGAGGCGTGGAAATCAAAAGACCCTGTTATGGCAAAGAAAGCGCTGGGCTTCATCGATGAACATCGCCGTGAGAAAGACTTCGCCAGCGAAGCCAACTGCCGAAGACACGAAGCGGATCAAGAAGGCCGAGGCGCTACTGCTAGCGGCTCTTGAAGCGCTCAGCGTATTCAGCGTCGAGCTCGATAAAGCGCTGCTCAAGCTCTACGAGACTCAGCGCCGCGATGGCTTCTTCCGAGGTGACAGGCTGCTGCAACATCCGCTCCAGCATCTGAACTTTTGTCCGTGCTGCTCCGAGGAGAATTCCTTCGTTGAGGGCCTCAATACGGCCTTCAGCTTTGAGTCTTTGAGCGAGTGACATAATCGGTTCTTTATGTTGCGTGGTGTGTTCCAAACTACGGGCGATCTGGTCCAGGTCAATCGCCGTATCTGCGTGCAGCACATAGGTGTAGCTCAGCAAAATCAAACTTTGGGAGACCTGCCAGCCTCGGCGCTGTGCTTCGGTGTTAAACCATTTGAGGAAACCTGCGACATCCTTTGTCCGCGCTAGCTTCATGAGCTGCATCACCAGTCGTAGTTCATCGTGCGTTTCATCGCGAGCCGGGTCGGATTGTGAGAGATCGAGCAGCGCATGTCGGAACTTTGGCAGGTAAGGCAGGAGCGCCGCAGCGAGATCTGTGGGAAGGTCGAAAAGATCAGAAAATTCAGGGGAAACCGTCCAACGCTCCGGCCCCTGGTGCAGGACAAAGGGCAGAACAGGCGGCAGCGGCAGCCCGTTCTGCTTGTGATACGTTTGCAGGATCTCCAAAACGTAACCCAGCACGCGCAGCGGCATCGTCGGGTCCACGGTGGTCTGATGTTCAAAGAGTAAATACAGCAGCGTCTCACGCCCGCTCACAGTCACGGTGAATAACAAATCTGAGTGTGCCTGCTGAAGGCTCTGCTTCACGAACGACCCAGGCACGAGCGCCAGAGTTGCCCACTCCGCGTGCTCGACGATATCGCGCGGCAGATGGGACTGGAAGAATAAGGCGGCATGCTTCGGGTCGGAGAAGACCGCTTTAAAGTAGCCGTCATTGGGATGCGTTGAGAGGTCGATGTCTTCCACTCGGGCATCGTGGTGTGAGTCCGGCAGGATGCAAATGGCGAATGACCGCCAAACCCGATGCGTCATTCGCTGCGCTTCAGCGGCGGTGTGGCAGTGGGTTTAAAATAGGCAGTTAGATCAAAAACGCGCGATGTGCGCTCCTGTCCGTCCACGGCCAGCAGACGTCCATTGGGACTGAAGCGAGCGAGACTGATAAGCACCCGAACAGCGGTCTTCATTCTGGGTTTCATCCTTTCCTCACCCTCAGCTCACTCACGGTCCACTCATCGGACAGAGCACCGATGCCCATCATGCCGGGGCCTGGGGACCAGTGCTTCTCGATGTCCAGACTGGCGATGGGGCCGCTCCAGCTATAAATCGCTTTGCCGTCGAGCGTGGCAGTGATGGTTGCAGTGGGACCAGAGGGTTGCACTCGGATCAGTAAATCATGCGCCGACTCGTCCGCAATCTGCACGCCTTTGAGAGAGCCGGGCAGGCGTGAGCCGCGCTTGCCATCCACGTGATTGAGACCCGTGTAGTGTTCATCTCCGTTCAGGCCATCAAGCTCAAATCCCACCATCCGATCACCCACAGGCAGGCCGACCACGAACACATGCCGCAATCCCTTCCGCGTCAGCCGAACCTTCACTTCATAGCTCTCACCTTCGGCGATTGGGATCAAGGGCAGGACTGTCGGAGGACCATTGTGCGTGTGCAGAGATCCTTTTTCAAGCCGCCAGCCGTTCGTGTCTTTTTCGACCTTCTCAGCCACGAGAGACGCGAGGAGGAGCTCCCACTTTCCTTTGGCTGGGATGGAGACGGCTGGGGCTGGGCCAGCAGTGGCGGGGGCGGTAATAGGCGCGGTCGGAGGCGGCGGTTTCTCTCGCTTGACGACTGGGGATATAGAAACGCCATCATCTTGCTTGAAGTTCATTTCCCAGAGGCGTGTGGTGCCGTCCAGCGAGGCACAGCCGAGGCGACTGCCACTGGGGCTGAAGGCTAGGGTGTGCGGAGTGGCCAGCGGGCCGCGCAGCTCGGCGATGCGCTGGCCCGTGTTCATGTCCCACAGTCGCAGCGTCAGATCCTCCGAACCCGTGGCAAGGATGCGCCGCGTAGGATGCCAGTCCAGTACAGTAATGGTGCCTTCGTGCGCACGAAACTCCCGCATTTCCGCCAGCGTGTCCGTGTTATAAAAATGCACCCGCTTGTCCGGCCCGGCGGCGGCAAAGGTCCTCCCGTCAGGGGCCAGAGCGATGACGTCTAGCACGGCGCTGCTGGTGACCGATTTGAGGATCTCCTTCGTCGTCACATCCCAAAGCACGAGCTTCTGCTCGGATTCTTTGAGGCCACGGCGAGCCTTGCCGGTGGCGAGTCCGAGCAGCTGATTGTCGCTGAGCCACACGAAATCAGCGTAGTGATTGAAGCCCTTGTCCAAAAACATAAGCTCCTTGCCCGTGGCAGTCTCCAGAACCACCATTTGCTCCTGCCGGTATATCGCCAGCGCCACGTGCTTCCCCGTAGGACTCACCCTTGGGAGCGTATGCGACAGGCGGGGGACCAGTTGCCCAATCGGCTCGATCTTGTCGCCCGTCTTCCGCAGCATGGTCAGCGACGCGCTGCCAGAAGCCCCCCCCCACCGCAGCGACCCTTCCGTCCGCACTGATTGACGCAAAACCATACGTCACCGCAGGCTCTACCTCGATGGGCACCGGAGGGTCCCCGGCCAGACGTAGCAGGGTCGCACTCGACTTTTTCCCCGGTGCAAAGAGCAGGTCATCCAAGCCCCAGAAAGCGAGACACGCCCAGCTTGCGCTGTTGCGCATGCTCCACCGTTCGCCGCCCAGACTCCAGACGCGGGCCGCCCTGCCTTCCACCAGCATTTCCCCTGACAGCGGATGCACCGTGACTCTCTGCGCGTCTCCCTGGCCACCTAGCAGAGACTGCACGGGGATGCCCGTCTGCGCATCCCACAGGCGAATATCCTGCCGCCCATCCTTCAAGATCGAAATCGAGATCAGGCGCATGCCATCGCTGGTGAAGGCCAGATTCGTGATCTTGCTCACATTCGACCGCGCCTGAAACACCACCTGCCCGTTCTTGAGATCGGTGCCCTTGATCATGCCCAACTCATCTCCTGTGGCGATGAGTGCGCCGTCCGGACGCATGGCGCAAGCGTTGGACAGATGCGGAGTCGGGCAGCTCATGAGCGAGCCATCCGTGGCATTGATCAGTTCAGGAGGCGTGCCACGCGTGAGCGCGAGAATTTGCTGGCCGTTCGGTGTGAATACCGCCTCCAGCACCACCTGTCCGACAGCGTGGGTCCAGATCTTCGCCCCCGTTTCCACGTCGCAGAGGTGGATCAGATTCGGGCTTTTATAAATGTGCTGCGCCGAACCAGCCGCCGCCCATCCGGACTGAACGCCACCTTCTCGGTGATGCCGGTTTTCATTTGGGAAATCAGCGCACCGCTCCCCACCTGCTAAAC
>JBDNIB010001120.1:0-1214 GCA_041688535.1 Prosthecobacter sp. | reverse complement strand
TGTTAAACATAATTAAAGCAGCATGAAAAACCGCCTCCTACTACTCGCAGTCACCGCCTTGGCACTCTCCAGCACCGCCTTTGGCGATATCCAATCTCCTCCGGAGCATCATTTCACCTGGTGTCGAAAGTTGAGCCGCGGCGTAGGCAACTTGATGTTTGGCTGGATGGAGCCTTTCACTGTCTGGTCGAAAACCAATCGTTCAGACGGGGCTGTCGCGGCAGCGTCTGATTTCCTGGTGGAAGGTACCAAGCGCACTCTCGTACGGGCTGTGTACGGCATCTACGAAGTGGCCACCTTCCCGGTGCCGAGCTGGAAGTTTACTTACCGGGAGCCGTATCATCACAAGGAAGTGTTGGATAATTGGTGGGGTTACACTCAATTCGCGCCAGAAATTGGTTTCCGTTCCGAGATGCCCTATTCTCGTTCGCAGCAATGGTAGTCGTCGGTCATAATTTCCTTTGCAAGGGCGCAGGCTGGAAACGGCCTGCGCCTTTTGTTTGCAATTCATGTCGCCCGCTGGCAAGAAAAGCTCCGCATGCCCGAAATTCATCACATCGACATCCATCACGTCGCCAAGCTGGCACGGCTGGCACTCACTGAAGAGGAGGCCGGACTTTATGCCGTTCAACTCGACGGCATTTTGTCCTACATCGACACCCTGACGCGATACGACGTGGAAGGCGTGGAGCCGACAGCGCACGCCATGCCGGTTTATGATGTGCTGCGCACCGATGAACCCCGTGCAGGGTTTGCCCAGGACCAAGCGCTCACCAACGCGCCCAAACGAACTGCGGACCAGTTCCAGATTTCGAAGGTGATCGAGTAGTTCCCATTTTTTGCCGCGTCATGCTTGCCTCAGCCTCCATCGCCTCATTGCGCCAACAAATCACCGCTGGTGACATTACGCCACGCGACATCGTGTTGGATGTCGCCAAGGCCATCGAATCACGCAATGCGGAGATCGGTGCCTATCTCTCGTGGGATGTCGAGGCCGCGCTCGCCGAGGCGGATCGTGCCGACACCGCGCAGCCGCTGGGCGGTATTCCCATCGCGGTGAAGGACAACATGAACGTCACCGGCCAGCCCTGCACCTGCGGCTCGCGCATTCTGGCGGAAAACTACATCGCACCTTATGATGCTGGCGCGATCAAACGCCTACGTGCGGCCGGGGCAGTGCCGTTTGGCCGCTTGAACATGGATGAATTTGCCAT
>JBDNIB010001119.1:0-4908 GCA_041688535.1 Prosthecobacter sp. | reverse complement strand
CACGCCACCGCCGCCCGCGCCAGGCGGAGTGCCGCCGCTGGATGAAAAGAAGGCCATGTCTTCCAAACTCACGCTGCGTCAGCAGTTCGCCGAGCATCGTGAAAACGCCTCCTGCGCCGGTTGCCACGCCTTTCTCGATCCGATGGGCTTCGCCTTCGAAAACTATGACGCCATCGGTCGCTGGCGTGATGAGGAAAAGAAACAGCCGATTGATGCCAGCGGCACTCTCGTGCGAGGGCAGACATTCAACAACCTCGCGGAACTGCGAACCATCCTCGTGCGCGACATGGGAGATCAGTTTGTCAAAAATCTCGTCGAGAACCTCCTCACCTATGCGCTCGGTCGCGGCGTCGAATACTCCGACAAACCCACGGTGGAGACCATCCTGCACAAGGTCAAAACCGCCGACTATCGCTTCCAGGACATCATTCTGGCCGTCTGCGAGAGCGTGCCGTTTCAAAAGATGCGCGTGACGCCGCCAACGAAATGATCTGACAGATGGTTCTTTGAGCAGACCAGTTGAATCATCTTGGATCACCCCCTGCCCCGCACTAATTCCGCCGCCATGCATTCCATCCTCATCATCGGCTGCGGCAGCATCGGCGAACGCCACCTGCGCTGCTTTCAAAAGACCGGACGATGCGAGGTCAGCGTGTGCGACTCGAATGCGAAGCTGCTGCAGGAGGTGAGCAGCCGCTACACCGTCTCGTCGCATGCTTCATTCAAAGACGCGCTGGCTGTCCGCAAGTTTGATGCGCTGGTCATCTGCACACCAGCACACACCCATCTTGCCATCGCACGGGAAGGCGCGGCACATGGGGCGGCTTTGTTGATCGAAAAGCCTCTGGCAGTCACGCTGGATGAAATCGAATCAACGCGCGAGGCCATCACGCAGAGCGGGCGCTTTGTCGCCATCGCTTATGTCTTTCACTGCTTCCCATGGGTCGTGGCTGCGCGGGACTTTTTACTGAGCGGCGAGATTGGCAGGCCGCTGCACGCCAGCGCCGTTTCCGGCCAGCACTTCCCGACCTTCCGTCCGGCCTACCGCGATATTTATTACGCCCGGCATGAAATGGGCGGCGGCGCGATCCAGGACGCGCTCACGCATCAGGTAAACGCGATGGAATGGATGCTCGGCCCGATGACACGGGTGTTTTGTGACGCCGCGCACCAGATGCTCGAAGGTGTGACCGTGGAGGACACCGTGAACGTCACCGCACGCCACGGCGATGTTCTTGCCAGCTACGCTATGACGCAGTTTCAGGCGGCTAATGAAGCCGTCTTTGAAATCCATGGTGAACTTGGCAGTCTGAAAATCGAATCACATGCGCAACGCTGGGGCAGCATCAAACACGGCGAAAAAGACTGGAACTGGCAGGTGACGCCACCTTTGGAACGCGATGATTTGTTCATCGCCCAAGCTCAGTCCTTTCTCGATGGCATGGAGGGCAAAGCCTGCGCACTCAGCACCTTCGATGAAGCCGTGCAGACTCTCCGCTTCAACATCGCCGCGCTGCAATCCGCCAGCACCGGCCTTCCCGTCAGCATCCCATGAGTGACAGCACAGAACTGCACTTGGCGATGCTGGGCATGATCGAGGGCAATGGTCACCCGTATTCGTGGAGTGGCATCATCAACGGCTACAACCCCGCCGAGATGGCCAAATGCCCCTATGCAGGTATTCCCATCTACCTGGGCAAGCAACCGCTCGAATCCGTGCGCATCCCCGGTGCGCGCGTGACGCACCTTTGGTGCGATGATCCCGCTGATGCGCCGAAGGTTGCCGCCGCCAGTCTGATCGAGCACATCGTCGCCAAGCCCGAGGACGTGATCGGTCATGTGGATGCCGTGATCATCGCCACCGACGACGGCGACGATCACATCCGCCGCGCCAAACCCTTCATCGGGGCCGGACTGCCAGTGTTCGTGGACAAGCCGATGGCGACCAACGTTGCCGATCTGCGGCAGTTTGCGCAGTGGCATCAAGCCGGAGCCACCATTCTCTCCACCAGCGGCATGCGCTACGCGCCCGAGATGCGTTTGAGCGATGAACAGCGCGCGCAGCTCGGTGATCTGCGCTGGATCACCAGCTTCACCTGCAAAACCTGGGAGCGTTACGGCATCCATGCCCTCGAAGCCATCGAACCGCTGCTCGGCCCCGGTTTTCTCACCGTGCAGGCACACAATGATGCCGGTGGCGATGTCATGCACCTCACCCATCGCAGCGGCGGCCGCGTCACCATTGGCGCGCTGCACGATGCGTATGGCAGTTTCGGCGCAGTGCATCTTTACGGAACCAACGGCGATCTCGCACTGAAACTCAGCGACACCTACAACGCCTTCCGCTCCCAGCTCGTCGCCTTCATTGATATGCTTCGCACTGGCACTCGTCCTTTACCCTTCGATGAAACCATCGAGCTCATGGCCGTGATCATCGCCGGCCGTCGTAGCCGTGAGCAAAACGGTGCCATCATTCACATCGCCGACATTCTTGCCGAAATACACTCATGAAACTCCGCCCCTCCCGCATCCTCCGCGAACTTCGCGCCGGTCAAAACAGCACCGTCATCAAACTCAACATGAGCGATCCGCGCATCGTCGAGCTTGCCGGACTCGCCGGAGCCAGTGCCGTATGGCTGTGCAACGAGCATGTGCCGAATAGCTGGCTCAACCTCGAACATCAAATCCGTGCTGCGAAGCTCTATGACATGGACACCATCGTCCGTGTGAACAAAGGCGGTTACAGCGAATACGTGAAGCCCTTCGAGTGCGACGCCACTGGCATCATGGTGCCGCACATCACCAGCGCCGATGAAGCCCGCAACGTCGTGGACATGGTCCGCTGCCGACCGCTCGGCAGCAAGGCTCTCGACGCGGGCAACATGGACGGCCTGTTCTGCCAGGTGCCACTTGCCGACTACGCGCATCACTGCAACACCGAGAAATTCGTCATCCTGCAAATCGAAAGCCCCGAAGCGCTCGAAAAGGTCGAAGAAATCGCCGCTGTACCCGGATTCGACATGCTGCTCTTCGGCGCAGGCGATTTCAGTCATCGCATCGGCAAACTCGGCCAGGCCACCTGCCCCGAAGTCGTTGCCGCCCGCAAACGCGTCCACACCGCTGCGATCAAGCACGGCAAACATGTCGCTGTGGCTTCATTGTTCGGCCACAAAGACCAGCTCATCGAAGAAGGCACCCGCGTTTTCACCCTGGGTGCCGATGTACTGGAACTCGGCAACGCCTTCAAAAAACTCGTGGGTGATTTCGACGGCGGCGGGAGAGTTGCTGCCAGTGATTCGATTTACCAGTCGAAGTAACAGCTCTTCTTCTCGGTTACGCAGCGGGCAGTGCTCAGCGTTGCGAAATGTCCGCAGAGCAGCAACGTATGATTCTACTCATGCGTCCTGCCTGCTTTCTCATCTTCCTCGTTCTGCCAACCTTTGTTGCAGCGGCGGAACCCATCGTGTTCAACCGCGACATCCGCCCGCTGCTCTCGGACAAGTGCTTTCATTGCCACGGGCCGGATGAAAAAGAGCGCAAGAGCGGCCTGCGGCTTGATCAGCGTGACTCGGCGCTCCAACCGTCGGAATCGGGTGCTACGGCCATCGTTCCCGGCAAGCTGGATCAGAGCGAGCTGATCGCCCGCTGCTTCACCGACGACGCGGATGATTTGATGCCGCCCGCAAAGCTCGGCAAACCGCTGACCCCGCATGAAAAGGAGCTGCTCAAGCAGTGGATCGCCGAAGGAGCCGAGTATCAGGGCCATTGGGCCTTCCTGCCGCCCGCACGCGCGGCGGTGCCGACTCAAGGCAAGTCGCAGCAGCCGATTGACGCCTTCATCTCCGCGCGTCTCACAAAGGAAGGGCTGCAACCGTCTCCTGAAGCGGATCGTGCCACACTGATTCGCCGTGTCTCGCTCGATTTGACCGGTCTGCCACCGACACCGGCAGAAGTCAGCGCCTTTGAGCAGGACACATCACCGAACGCCTATGAAAAGGTGGTGGACCGTCTGCTACAGTCACCGCATTACGGCGAAAGCATGGCGATGCAGTGGCTCGACTTCGCCCGCTACGCAGACAGCCACGGGTTTCAGACCGACAGCAGCCGCAGCATGTGGCCGTGGCGCGACTGGGTGATCCGCGCCTTCAATGACAACCAGCCTTTCGACCAGTTCACCATCCAACAGCTCGCGGGCGATTTACTGCCCAATGCCACGCTGCCGCAAAAAATCGCCACCGGCTTCAACCGCAACCACCGCATCAATGGCGAGGGCGGCATCATCGCCGACGAGTGGCGCATCGAGAACATCATTGATCGCGTCGAAACCACCGGCTTCACCTGGCTGGCGCTCAGCCTGAACTGCTGCCGCTGCCACGATCACAAGTTCGATCCCATCAGCCAGAAGGAGTTTTACCAGCTCTTCGCCTTCTTCAACAACACCAACGAACGCGGCACCATCACTGGCAACTCGAACCGCAGCGGCGGCAATGAAGAACCCGTCATCACCGTCGCCGATCCGGCCACGGCAACACAACTCGCGGCTTTGCAGGCGGAAATTGACAGCGCGAAACAACAAGCCGCTGCCACACGTAAAGACCTGCCCAAACTCATCGCCGCATGGGAGCCGGAAGCGCTGAAAAATTTGACCCAGTCAGCAAGCGCGTGGTCGCCGCTGCAACCCACGCAGGTTGTGTCCAAAGAGAACGAGAAGGGCGCGAAGCTCACGCGGCAGAGCGACGGTTCCTACCTCGCTAGCGGCCCGAATCCGCCGAAAGACACCTATCTGTTCGACGCCCCACTGCCACAGGACGGCGTCACGGCCTTCATGCTCGAATGCCTGCCCGACCCCTCGTTACCGAATCAAAGTCTTGGCCGCTATGCGAACGGCAATTTCGTGCTCACCGATTT
>JBDNIB010000134.1:0-4723 GCA_041688535.1 Prosthecobacter sp. | reverse complement strand
GCGCGTGATCTCGGCGCGGGGCCGTGGCGTGCTTTCACTAAAATTTTCGTGCCTGGCGTGCGACGTAGCCTCATCTCCGCCGCGCTCATGGTGTTTGTCTGCTCTCTCGGCCAGTACGTCATCCCGCAGATGGTCGGCGGGGCATCAGATGAGATGCTCGGCAGCAAGATCGCCCAAAGGGTGTTTTCCGACCGCAATCTGCCGCATGCCAGCGCCTTGGCGGCCGGTTTGATGCTCGCCGTGCTGGTACCGATGCTCATGATTGCTGTCTGGCAGCGCTTTGGCCGGAAGGAGACCGCAGCATGAGGCGCTCCTGGCTGCCTGCGCTCATCACTTTTGGGGTGATCGCGTTTTTATTCGCCCCACTGGTCGTGCTGGTCACGAATTCCTTCAACGCCTCGCGTTTCGGCGGCGAGTGGGATGGCTTCACCTGGGGCTGGTATGAAAAACTCTGGGCTGCCGATGAGATCTGGGCCTCGCTCTGGATCACGCTGAAAATCGCCCTCTCAGCCTCGCTCACCGCGATGCTGCTCGGCACACTGGCTGCCTACGCGCTGCACCGTTTCCGCTCTTGGCTGCAAAGCACGCATCAGGTGCTCATCACGCTGCCGCTGGTCATGCCAGACATCCTCATGGGCATGTCACTACTGACTTTGTTCGTCCTTACCGGGGTCGAGACCGGCCTGCTCACCATCTGGATCGCGCATGTGACCTTCTGTGTGAGCTTCGTCACCATGGTCGTGCTCGGGCGGTTGCAGGATTTTGATTTCACCCTGATCGATGCCGCACGCGATCTGGGTGCCACTCCCGTTCAGTCGCTGAAAAAAGTACTGCTGCCGTTACTGCTTCCCGGCGTGTTGGCTGGCGGCTTGCTGGCCTTCACGCTGTCCATTGATGATTACGTTATCACCTTCTTCGTCTCCGGCCCTGGCACCACCACGCTGCCGCTGCGCGTCGCCAGCATGATGAAAACCAGCCGCAGCCTGCCTGTCATCAATGCGCTGAGCACGCTCCTCATCGCTAGCACCTTCCTCCTCGCCGCCCTCAGTTTCCGCCTGCAACGCCGTCCATGACCACCTTCCTCAAATTCTGCGTCGATTTCCTTGAGCCGCCCGGCCTGATCTGGCTGGTGCTTACGATCATGAGCATCGTTCACCTCCGTTGTAAGCGTTGGCGTTCGCTCTGGCTCACCGGCTCCGCGTGGCTGCTGCTTACCGTCACCGCTGCGCTGCCCGTGCCGCATCTGCTGATCGCCTCGCTTGAAAAAGAATGGCCGCCAGTCGATTTGGCCTCCCTACCGGAATGCGATGCCATCATGGTGCTCGGTGGCACCATGGAGCCCAGCAGCAAGGAGCCTGCGGGGATTCACTTCCACGGCGGTGCGGATCGTATTTTCACCGCGCTGACCCTGGCCCGAATGGGGAAGGGGAAAACCCTGATCATCGGCGGCGGTTCATTCCAGTCCACGGACGGCGGTTTTGTCTCTGAGGCGGACAGCGCGAAGGAATGGATCGGAAATTGGGCGCTGACATCGCTGCCGGTGCTCAGCCTAGGCAACTGTGCCGACACCCATGACGAGGCCGTCAAACTGGCAGAAATGGTGCGGTTGAACGACTGGAAGCATGTGGCGCTCGTCACCTCTGCCTGGCACATGCGCCGTACGCAGGCTGTCTTTGCCAAAGCGGGAGTGCCGGTTGTGCCGGTGCCTTGCAATTACGAAAGCACGCCGATGCGCGGTCGCCCGTTGAACTGGATTCAGGCTCCCAACGCCAAGCACCTCGAGCTTTTTGAAGCCTGGATGCACGAGGTCATCGGCTGGTGGGCGTATCGCCTGCGCGGCTGGATCTGAACCGCCGCGTGTCGGCTCTTGAGGGACTCACATCGAAGGAATCAGAGCTTGCGAAAGTGCTCATGCTGGATTGTATAAAAGCCACATGACTAGTGGCCTGGCTTTAGCAGATTCCATCAATCTTGGCGGTAGTGGCAGCAGGACGGGCACCGAGCTTATCCTGGCCACGAAGCCATACACTGCCGACAATACCGCCAAGAGCTGGTGGTGCATCCTTTCCACCGCGACATTGCTGATCGCGGCGGTCACGGGTACGCTTTTTATCCCGCAGCTCGCCTTCAAAATCGCCTGTAGCATCCTCTCCGGCTTGCTCCTACTGCGACTGTTTGTCATCTACCATGACCAGCAGCACCACGCCATCCTGCCGAAATCGAAGCTGGCGGAGTGGCTCATGCGCGGCTTTGGCCTGTTTGCCCTCAGCCCCAGCAGCATCTGGCGTAGCTCGCACAATCATCACCACAATCACAACTCGAAGATCAAAGGCTCGCACATCGGCTCGTTCCCGATCATGACGAAGGAGCACTACCTGAAGGCATCCAAATCCGCCCGCTTGATCTACCTGTTCATGCGCCACCCCTTCACCATCCTGTTTGGCTATCTTTTTGTGTTTCTGCACGGCATGTGCATACGGCCATTATTGATGAAGCCGCGTGAGCATTTCGACTGCTTACTTGCCTTGCTCCTGCACGCGGGCGTCGGCACGCTGCTGATTTATTTCTTTGACTGGCAGATCTGGCTGCTGGCGCAGGTCATCCCGCACTTCATCACCTACGCCATCGGTTCTTACCTCTTCTACGCGCAGCACAACTTCCCAGACGTGTCGTTCTACGACAAGGGTGGCTGGACCTATGAGCGCGCGGCCCTAGACTCCTCCAGCTACATGAAAACCGGCCCCATCATGGCCTGGTTCACCGCCAACATCGGTTACCATCACATCCATCACCTCAACGCGCGCATTCCTTTCTACCGGTTGCCCGAGGTGTTGCGGGAAATCCCCGAGCTGCAGCAGCCCAAAATCACCACGCTGCGCCCTCGCGACATTCTGCACTGTTTGAGTCTGAAAGTCTGGGATGTGGAACTGCAGCGCATGGTACCACTGCCTTCTCGGGCCGCCTGATCCATTCCTGCGCCCGCGCCATTGCATGTTCACTGCATCACATCTCGCAGAACAGGTCGGTGGCGAGGTCATCGGTGACGGCGCGGTCCGCATCCAGGGCATCGCGCCTGCGGACGCCGCGCAAGTCGGCGATCTCACTTTCGCGGAGAAGGAGAGCTATCTCGCCGCCGCCGAAGCCAGCCAAGCCAGCGCGATTCTCGTGCCTGCCGGCTTCGAGTCGGCCACGAAGACGTTGATTCGCGTCAAAAATGCCCGCATTGCCATCGCCAAGGTGCTGCCCTTGTTCTTTCCGCCGGAAGCCCAGGTGGGAGGCATTCATGTCAGCGCGGTGATTGATCCTTCTGCCCAGATTGACCCCACCGCCACCATCGGCCCGCATTGCATCATCAGCGCCGGGGTGCGCATCGGCGCGCGCACGGTTTTGATGGGCGGGAATCACGTCGGCTGCGACAGTCACATCGGCGCGGACGGCTGCCTGCACCCAAACGTCGTCCTCTACGCCAGAACCCAGCTCGGCAACCGCGTCAGTATTCACGCGGGCACCACTATCGGTTCCGACGGTTACGGCTACGTCTTCGACCAGGGCCAGCATCGCAAAATGCTCCACGTCGGCAACGTCGTCATCCATGACGATGTCGAGATCGGCTCCAACACGTCCATTGATCGCGGGGCGCTCGGTTCCACCGTGATCGGGCAGGGGACCAAGATCGACAACCTCGTCCACGTCGCGCACAACGTCGTCATGGGGAAGCACTGCCTCATCATGGGCCAGGTCGGTTTCGCTGGCAGCACCGTCCTCTCCGACTACGTCGTCATCGCCTCGCAGTCTGGCATCGCCGGTCATCTCAAACTGGGCACCCAGGCCACCATCGGTGCCAAATCCGGCGTCATGCGCGACATTCCCGCCGGTGAAACCGTCCTCGGTTATCCCGCTGCGCCGGACAAGCAGGCCAAGCGCCAATGGATCGCCATGACCCAGCTTCCCGACGCCCTGCGGCGCTTGAAGACGCTGGAGCAGCGGATGAACAGTGCCAAGTGAGCCGTAGCAGCGCAATTCGCGCTTCACCTGCCGCAATCTCACGCCATGATGCGCACATGACCCGTGAAGACGCCGCCACCATCTTTGAACGCATCGCCCTGCTGCTCGAATTGAAGGGAGAAAACACCTTCAAAGTGCGCGCCTACCGCAGCGGGGCGGAGATTGTTGAGAGCTTCAGCGGCGACATCATGCAACTCGCGGCGGAGAACCAGCTCGCAGGCATCAAAGGCATCGGCGAGGCGCTGCGTGACAAGCTGCATGAAATGGCCACGACCGGGAAGCTGGAGTTCTACGAGAAGCTCAAAGCCGAGTTCCCCGACACGCTGTTCGAGCTGTTCGATGTCTCAGGCCTCGGCCCGAAAAAAGTGGCCGCGTTGCATACCGAGCTCGGCGTGTCCTCCATCGCCGATCTGAAACGCGCCTGCGAAAGCGGCGCGGCGGCGCAGCTCTCCGGCTTCGGCGGTAAAACGGTGGAGAAGCTGCTCGACAGCATCGCCTTCCGCGAGCTGCACGCCTCCGAGTTCCGCCTCGATCAGGTGCAGCCGCTGGTGCAGGAAATCTTGGAGGCGCTGCGTCAGCACCCGAACGTCTCGCATGCCGAAGTCTGCGGTAGTTTCCGTCGTGCAAGGAGACCGTGCATGATCTCGACTTCCTCGTCTCCACCCGGCAGCCGGAGCAAGTCATCGAGTTCTTTGTGCAACTGCCGCTTGTCGTCGAT
>JBDNIB010001118.1:0-13597 GCA_041688535.1 Prosthecobacter sp. | reverse complement strand
CAACTTTTGCGCGTAGTCCCAGGCGTCTTTGATCTTCGGGTCTTCGAGGTCTTTCTCCGTCACCGGACTGGTGCGAAATGATGGGCCGCTGTGCGTGTGCGAAGCGTTCATCACCAGATTCGCAGGCGGCAGCTTGAACTCCTTCTCCACCCGCTCCGCCACCGCATGCCGCATGGCCTGCGACACGCCGATGAGATCGAGCGTGACAAACACGAGTCTGTTCCCCTGCTCATCCTGCAAGGCCAGTGCCTTGGCGAACAGCTCCTGGACCTTGCCCTCCGCCGGCTTTTTGCGCGAGGCATAGCCGGACATGAAGAGCATCTTTTGCGGTGTCACCGTCGCCGTGGCGGTTCCCGCCTGCCAATTCGCCGGGACGTGTGGCGCGATGGATTTAGGCAACTTGAGAGGCGCCTCAGGCGTGGCCCCAGGCGGTGCAGCGAACACAGCGGAAGTGAGAAGTGCGACGAGGAAGAACGCGCGAAAGGACATGCGCAAACTACGCTTTCCCCCGCGTTGTTTGATCATCTCCTCCTGACATGTCCCGCATCACCGCCATCGAAACCGCCATTCCGTCCGGCATCATGCCGAATCTGCTGCTCGTCCGCATCCACACGGAGGACGGCTTCATCGGCTGCGGCGAGACGTATTACACGCCCCATGCCATCGCCGCGTTGATTCATGACTGGATGGCCGAGCGGCTGCTCGGCGCGGATGCGCTGGCCATCGAATCGCACTGGCGTTTCATTTACGAGCGCTGCACGCCGTTTGGACATCCGGGCGCGGAAATGCGGGCGCTGTCGGCGATCGATCTCGCGCTGTGGGACATTCTTGGACAGGCCTGCAACCAGCCAGTGTATCGCCTGCTTGGCGGGCCGGTGAGGGATGCAATTCCGGTCTATAACACCAGTGGCGGGCCGAGTTACGGCGCGCTCGCCGGCGCGAGTGATGCGCCGCGTCATCCCGGCTGGCCGGGCTATGGCGACATCGGTCAAAAGGGCCCGTTGCAAGACAACTGGTCCTCGCACTTCGCCGCCGGTGATCTGGCGGAGGAACTCCTCGCCGAAGGCATCACGGCAATGAAGTTGTGGCCGTTTGATCGTGCGGCCCATCGCCACGGCGGTCTGCACATCTCGTGGGCCGATGTCGAGGAGGCAATGCAGCCGCTGCGCGAAATTCGTGAGCGAGTCGGTATGAAAATGGACATCGCTATCGAAGGACACGCTTTTTTTCAGCTCCCCGCCGCGCTGCGCATCGCGGAAGCCTTGCGCGAGATCAAGCCGCTGTGGCTCGAAGACGTGCTGCGCGTGGACAACATCGCCACGCTGGCCGATTTCCGCCAAAAAAGCGGCCTGCCCATCGCGGCGAGTGAAATGCTGCTCGGCCGCAAAGAATACCTCGCCGTGCTGCAAGCGCAGGCCTGCGACTACTGCATGGTCGATCCGACGTGGAACGGCGGCATCAGCGAGACGCGGCGCGTCATCGACATGGCGCAGACTTTCAATGTGCCAGCCACGATCCACGACTGCACCGGCCCGCTCACGCTCTTCAGCGGCCTGCATCTCGCCGCGTCATCGGGCAATGTCGTGTTTCAGGAGACGGTGCGAGCGCATATCCGCTCGTTCTACGACAAGCTGGTCGATACGCTGCCGGTGATCACGAATGGCAAGGCGCAGTTGCCGACGGGAACGGGACTGGGAGCGAAGCTGAAGGATGAGCTGTTCCGCGAAGGGGTGAATGGATGGAGGCGGAGTGTGGCGGAATAAATTTCGCGCTCCGTTAGAACTTCGATTTCATCCACGAGTAAAAGCTCGCGCCGATCTGGGCGTAGCCGATGGCGTTGGGATGGACGCCGTTGTTGTTGGGGTAACCATCGACGGGATTGAGGCTGAGTTCGGTCGGGACGAGGTGGATGCCGTCCTTTTCGCGATTGGCGAGGCGCTGGAGCATGAGCTGAACGAGGCGGTGCTGGATGCGCTTCCAACCCCAGCGCGGGTATTTGTCCTGGTAATTGGCGGTGAATGCCTCCTGACGTGCGTTTGGCGGGGTGGTGAGGCCGACCGCGAGGATGGCCTTGGGCGCGGCCTGATGGAAGGCGGCGAGGAGTTTGTCGGCCTGATCGAGGACTTCGTTGATCTTGGCGTCGGGATTCTCTGGATTGGCACCAAAGCAGTCGTTGATACCGAGAAGGAAGGTGACGACAGCGGGCGGCTGGTTGTCGCAGCTCTCTTTGAAGTAGCGTTGCAAATCGAAGACGCCGGTTTTGCCATCGGCGGAAGGGAAGATGAAGGGGCTGGTGGCCTTGCGGGCAAGCGGACCGGCAGTGACGCCGGGAGCTGTGGCGGTGAATTTGATGAGGAAGTCGGACCACTTCCAGCCGCCGTAGCCTTCATGGGCGACACCGGGCTGCGCGGAGGCGGGGATGTGGGTGCCGAGCATGGTCCATTGGCGATTTCCCGGCTGAGAAAGCAGGCGGGCGATCTCATTCGGGTAAGTCGTGGCATGCGTGAGGCTGTCACCAATGATGAGGAGGCGCAGCGGTTTGGTGGAGGCTGTTTGGCGTGGCGAGATGTGAAGTGTCGTCCGGCCCTGCTCCAGAATTTTGCCGCTGGCGTCTTTGATGGTGATGGCGAGCGGGTGATCGCCGATGTCGGCATCGGTGGGAGTGAGGGTCCAGCGGCGGGGCTCGTTTTGACCGAGTTTGCAGGTGAAATCGAAACGGTAGGCGTCGGGGGTCTCAGTGAGGACGATGTTGTCGTGGTAGATGCTGATGGGAACGCCTGGCGTGGCGTAAACGACAGGCGGGAGGGTGAGCTGGAGGTCGCCGGCACAGGAGAAAGCGGCGAAAAAATAGAAAAGAAGGCTGTAGGATTTCATGGAGCGCTGGTTGTGTCGGAGTGCTGCGGATTCGGAGATCCGCGCTCCACTACGGCATGCGAGAAACGAATCGTTCCAGGAAGCGCAGGATGGCGGACATGCTGAGCTGGCCGCCGGGGGTGGAGGGGAAGTAATCGGTGCCGTGAGTGCCCCAGGGAAATTCGAGGAACTGATGGTCCTCGCGATGTTTGAGGCGTTCGTTAAAGCGGCGACTGTGGCCGATGCCGACGAGCGAGTCCTGCGTGCCGTGGATGAGCAGCCTGGGCAGGTTTCGCTGATCGAGAAACTCGGTGGCGGAGGCGGTGTGGTAGGCGTCAGGGGCTTCCAGCGGACCGCCACCCATGTATTGTTTGACGAGAACGAGAGACTTCAGGAGGTCGTTTGGCACGGACCATTCGTGAGCAAGAAACATGTTCGGCGTGCCATAGACGTCGATGCAGGCACGGGCGCCGAGCTCCGGCATACCGTAGGCGCAGGCGGCGGCGATCTGCGCACCGGCAGAGCGGCCCATGAGGACGATTTGATTCGTGTCGATGCTGAGTTCGGCGGCGTGTTCGCGAATCCAGGCAAACGCATGACGTGTGTCCTCGGCTTGCGCGGGCCATGGGTGCTTCGGCGCGAGACGGTAGCCGAAGGAACACAGGACGTAGCCATGTGAGGAGAGTTCAGTGTTCGCGGCTGT
The DNA here is from genome assembly GCA_041688535.1 of Prosthecobacter sp. Lineage (GTDB taxonomy): Bacteria > Verrucomicrobiota > Verrucomicrobiia > Verrucomicrobiales > Verrucomicrobiaceae > Prosthecobacter. Next base: position 10,041 of record JBDNIB010001118.1, on the reverse strand, counting down.
AAATTCACCGGGATCCCCGCTGTCCCAGCCGCCGCCGTGGGCGATGAGCAGGCAAGGCAGTGGTTTGTTCGCGCCAACGGGTCGATAGATGACGATGTCGAGCGATTCGCCACCTTCCTGCCAGTAGGTGCGGCGTTCTTGCTGCACTTTGAATTTACCCGCGTGCAACGGCAGCCACAGGCGCTGCCAGGAGAAGCGTAAACCTTGGGCTTTGGCGATGCGCGATGCCTGCAAGGCGGGGATGAGAAAAACACCGGCAAACAGCAGGCAAACCAGCGCGATGACTGCATGGCTGGATAAATCAAAACGAGCGACAGCAGCGCGAGCCAGTGGCCGAATTCCGTCGTGACCAACTGAACCTGCCATTGCCAACGCGTCGGTGCCATGATCCACGCATTAAGCGCGAGCAATGCCAAGAGGATGAGCGCCAGAATGAGAACCACGGATTTCACCAAAGGAATTCTATCCGACTCATTGGCAGTTCTGGATTCAGAATTTCAAAGAAAGAGCGCGGATTCGCATGAATCCGCGCTCTTCGTGAAGGTTTGAATCAACCCGCGATCGAGAACACCTCGCGGGCGTCGCTGATGCAGCCGGTGAGGGCGGCGGCGGCGACCATGACGGGGGACATGAGGACGGTGCGGCCGGTGGGGCTGCCTTGACGGCCTTTGAAGTTGCGATTCGAGGAGGAGGCGCAGAGCTGGTCGCCAATGAGCTTGTCGGGATTCATCGCGAGGCACATGGAGCAGCCAGCGCCGCGCCATTCGAAGCCAGCTTCGTTGAAGATTTCGTGCAGACCTTCCTGACGGGCCATGGCGTCCACGATCTGCGAGCCGGGAACGGCGATGGCTTTAACTCCAGCGGCGACTTTTTTGCCTTTGATGAACTTCGCCACTTCGCGGAAGTCGCTCAGGCGGCCGTTGGTGCAGGAGCCAATAAAGGCGACGTCGATCTTGGTGCCCTTGATCGGCTGACCGGCAGGCAGCTTCATGTAGTCGAGCGCGTCCTGGATGGAGATGCGGCCAGGTTCGGTGGTGGCGCTTTCCGGGGTCGGCACGTTTTCAGTGACGGAGATGGCCTGGTCTGGGCTGGTGCCCCAGGTGACGGTGGGTGGCACGTCCTCGGCCTTAATGTTCACGATGTCGTCATAGACGGCGTCGGTGTCGGAGGCGAAGCCGCGCCATTTTTCGAGCGTGGCGTCCCATTCCGCGCCTTTCGGCGAGTAGGGGCGGTCTTTGAGGTATTCGAAGGTCTTTGCGTCGGGATTGATATAACCGCAGCGCGCACCGCCCTCAATGCTCATGTTGCAGACGGTCATGCGCTCTTCCATGGACATGGCGTCGCACAAGCTGCCGCCGTATTCGTAGGCGTAGCCGATGCCGCCATTCGCGCCGAGCAGGCGGATGATGTGGAGGATCACGTCCTTGGCGTAAACGCCGGGGCGCAGGTGACCGTCCACATTGATGCGGCGGACTTTCATCTTGCCGAGCGCCATGGTCTGCGTAGCGAGGATGTCACGCACCTGCGTGGTGCCGATGCCGAGGGCGATCGCGCCGAAGGCACCGTGCGTGGCGGTGTGCGAATCGCCGCAAGCAATCGTGGTGCCGGGCTGGGTGATGCCCTGCTCGGGGCCGACGACGTGGACGATGCCCTGCTTGCCGCTGGCGAGGCTGAAATAGGTGATGCCGAAGTCTTTGGCGTTTTTGTTCAGCTCCTGGATCATCGCCTCGGCGAGCGGATCGGAAAACGGCGAGACCTGGCTGTCAGTGGGCACGATGTGGTCCACGGTGGCGAAGGTGCGGTGCGGGTAGGCGACTGGCAGGTTCAAATCACGCAGCATGCCGAAGGCCTGCGGACTGGTGACCTCATGGACGAGATGCGTGTCGATGAGAAGCTGTGCGTGGCCGTTGTCGAGCGTGCCGACGACGTGCGAGTCCCAGACTTTGGCGAAGAGTGTTTTGCCCATGGTGCGTGCGAATTGGTGGTTTGAGAGCCGTGAGACTAGCACGCGGGGCGGAGGGCGCAAGGATTGGGAAAATGACGAATGACGAATGATGAAGGCAGTATGACGAAACGGGAGACATCGAAGAGCCGCCTTGCGATCCGCCCGTGATCGGGGCATCTTGCACGCATGAAATCGACTTCGTTCGACCTTGATCAAGAACTGGCCGCGCTGGATCAGCCGACGGCGTTGCAGTTCAAGCAGGCGGTGCTGACCATGTTGCAGTTGGTGAAGTCACGCAAATCGCAGACGCCTTTCGCCCAACGCATCGCCAGCCATCCTGCCATTGGCACATGGCCTGCCGGGGTGAATGGGGACCAGCACCTCGCCAGTCTGCGTGACGAGTGGGAGCCGTGATCCGGTCATGCGCGCTTTCTTCGACACCGACATCGTCATTGACCTGCTCGCCGGTCATCCGGCCGCGCTAGAAGAGGCTGCACAACATGCGGAGGTGGCGATCTCGCGCATCACCTGAATGGAGGTGCTCATCGGTGCGCCCAATGCCACGATGCAGGCCAGTTGGGAGTCGTTTCTCAGGCAGTTTGAACTCGTGGAGCTGGACGAAGCGGTGTGCCGAGAGGCGATCCGACTGCGCCAGCAGCATCGCCTCAAACTGCCTGATGCGTTGATCTGGGCCAGCGCTCGTGCCTATGGAGCCGATCTGGTCACCCGCAACAGCAAGGATTTCAAAACTGGCGCACCAGGCATCCGCATTCCCTACACACGCTGAGCGGGCGCAAGAATGCCGCTTGGCTTTTGTCGGCGAAGCCACCACCATCGCGGCCGATGAAATGGCTGAAAATTCTTTATGTACAGGTGCTGATTGGCATCGGGCTGGGCGTGCTGCTGGGCTTGATTTATCCGGCACCGAGCGCAGGCGGGCTGCCGGGGGCGTTTGACGCCACCACGCTGCAACCGCTGGCGACGATCTTCATCAAGGCGATCAAGATGCTCATCGCGCCGATCATTTTCTGCACCGTGGTCACTGGGATCGCCAGCATGGGCGATCTGAAACGCGTGGGCCGTGTGGGCTGGAAGGCGCTGCTGTACTTTGAGGTGCTGACGACGCTGGCGCTGATCATTGGCCTCGTGGTGGCGAACGTGATGCAGCCGGGCGCGGGGATGGACCTGAGTGCCTCGGTCCAGGAAACGGCCAAAATCGGCGAGTTCTCCGCCAAGGCGCATGACAGCAGCACACTCACGTTTGTGATGAACATCGTGCCGAAAACCTTCGTGGGTGCCTTCACGGATGAATCCGTACTGCCCGCGCTGTTTCTAGCCGTGCTGGTGGCCGTGGCGCTGTGCGGGATGGGCGAGCGCGGCAGCATCGTGCTGGAGCTGCTGCACGCCATTGGGGAGGTGTTTTTCAAGCTAGTGGCGATGTTCACCAAGGTGGCACCCATCGCCGCGTTCGGCGCGATGGCCTACACGGTGGGTTCGGAGGGGCCTGGCACGCTGCTGAAGCTGGCGAAGGTGCTGGGCTGCGTCTATCTGACCTGTGGGTTGTTTGTGTTCGTCGTGCTCGGCCTGATCACGCGCTGGTGCGGCTTCAGCCTGTGGAAAATCCTGGTTCACATCAAGGACGAGCTGCTGCTGGTGCTCGGCACGTCCTCCTCCGAGACGGCGCTGCCGCAGCTCATGCAGAAGCTTGAAAAATCCGGCTGTGACAAGTCCGTGGTCGGCGTGGTCATCCCCTCCGGCTACTCCTTCAATCTCGACGGCACCTGCATCTACCTCACGCTGGCCGCGTTGTTCGTCGCACAGGCCACGAACACGCATCTGACGCTCTGGCAGCAGATTGGCCTGCTCGCCGTGCTGCTGCTGACCTCCAAGGGGGCCGCCGGCGTCACCGGCGCGGGATTCATCACGCTCGTCGCGACATTATCGACCATCGACACTGGCATTCCCGCCTCGGGCCTCGCGGTGCTCATCGGCATCGACCGTTTCATGTCCGAAGCGCGAGCGCTGACGAATCTCGTTGGCAACACCGTCGCGACGCTCGTCGTGGCGAAGTGGGAAAATGAGTTTGATGCGGAGAAGGGGGCGATGCTGCTGCGGTGAATTTGACAACTTTTCTCACGGGAGGACATTCACGGCCCGAAGCCCGGTGAGCGCAGCGGCTGTCAACATGTGGCGGTCACTGGTGTGAATGTGCTGAACCCGTGAATCTGCGCGGCGGCGAGGTGAATAGCATCACCCGCATGCAAAGGCGAAACGGCCCCATGAGTTTCTAAAATCTGGCAAGACTGTCGGAGCACAGCGGCATCGAGCGGCAGCCAAACGACGCCGCCACCCTGCTCCTCGGCTTCGAGATTTGTCAGAACTTGGCGCGCATCGACGGAAGAAAGCTTGCCCTCCCGCACATGCCGTTGCACACCCGACCAAAACTCGACACGCCCGTGATTACATGAGGCCACGCAACCTGCGTTTTGTGCGAGCTGGCGCACCAGATGCGTGTGTGGCTCATTCAAAAAACACTTCAGCAGATAAGCGGTGTCAAAATAAATTCATCGGTCATCACGATCTGCTGAGACGATATCGGTGGAATCAACCGTGATGAGCGGCATCTGGCGGATGGATGAATCCCGCGCCATGAAAGTACCGCCGCCAGATGGCGAGGAAGAGCGCCAAGCTGGCTGTAGAACAGCCAGCAACCGGCCTGAGTCTTCGACCTCAATGGACAATTGCGCGGCAAGACGCACATACTTGGCGGTGGCCTGATGAAGCTCCTCAACCGTGATTTTCATGCGACAAACTGCCATTTGAGCTGCTGGCAGGCAAGAAAGGATTCCAGCACCTCACAGTTCGATCCTCATCGGCGGCGGCGGAGCGAGCTTGAGGGGGGAGTCTTCCTCACCGCTGCCAATAGCATCGACGGGAATCGCTTTGCGGACCGGAGTGCCGTCGTCGTTGACGGGACGGGCGCGGGGGATGGCCTGCTCGGAGTCGTAAGGGTCGTCACCGATGATGGTGAGGGCCTGCATGCGCACGGGCTCGATGTGGACCCACTTGGCGGCCTCGGCGATGAGTGGCGCGGCGGCAAAAGCACCACCGGACATGCGGAATTTGAAATCGTCCGCAGCCCGGTCCACACCCTCACCGGTATGCTGATTGCAAAAGCCCTCCAGGGATGTGCCGGAGCGGATGTACTCGAAGTAGGTCGCGCGTACGGACTTTTCGTGGCCGGCGGCATCCTTGACCTTCTCATAGCAGTAGTCGGTGGCGCGCATGCCGCTGCGTTGGCAGATTTCCACCCGTTCGGCGAACTGCGGTGGGGTGATCTCCTGCGGTGCAAAGCGGGTGGTGCTGGCATTGATCATGTCCGTCCACACGGGCAGCACGATGCGGTTCGAGAAAGCACCGGGATAGATGGTCTTCTGCTTGTCAAAACCGGCCCAGACGCCGCAGGTTACGCCGGAGGTGTAGCCGAGAAACCAGAGGTCCTTGAACTCGTAATGCGTACCGGTTTTGCCGCCGGCCGGGAACTCACCGAGCTTGTAATCCGTGACCGCCGGACTGCCGGTGCCGCGATGCAGCGCATCGACGAGGCAGGTGTGCGTCTGATACGCGGCGATGGGGTCCATGCTTTGCACGGTCTGCAACGCGGTGGCGGCGATCTGAAACACAGGCTTCTCATTGCTGTCCATGATGCGCTGGATGAGGTGCAGTTTCTGCGGGCGGCTGCCGAGCGTGGGAAAGTTGGAATAGGCCAAGCACATCTCGCTGAGTCGCGCCTCGCTGGCACCCAGGAAGGTTGAGGGGTAGTCGCGCATCTCGGTACTGATGCCCGCCTTCTGCGCCACCTGCTTGACCATCGGCACGCCTACGCGCTCGCCCAGACGCACGGTGGCGGAGTTGCGCCCCATGACCAGCGCTTCACGCGAACTCATGGGTGCCTGCGACCACTTAGGATTGTCCACCTCCGCGCCCCACTCGCCGAGGATGCCGGTCAGGCCGCCGATCATGACGCGGCGGTTGTCCAGCGGCGCGTCGTCCACCTTCGTGCCAGGATACAGGGCAGGACTGCTGAACGCGGCGGCATAAACGAAGGGCGTGAAGGCCGTACCCACCGAGCGCACGCCATCCATGGCGCGGTTGAACTGGCTGTCGCCAAAATCACGCCCGCCCACCATCGCGAGGATGCTGCCGTCCGTGTTGTCGATCATCAAGGACGCGGACTGGAGGTACTCCGGCATCGGCCGCGGCGTGGTGGGGTCGATCTCGCCGCGCTTCATGCGGACGCGGTAGTCATTCAAGATGGCGCGGAACTGCGCGAAGGTCTGGTGTTCGTAGCCTGGACGCTGCTCCACCTCCTCCAGGTGCTTACGCGCCGACTCCTCGGCGATTTTTTGCAGATCCTGGTCGATGCCGGTGTAAATGCGGAAGCCGCCGATGGAGGCACGCTCCTCCCCCACGAGGTCCATCACCTCCCGCCGCACTGCGTCGAAGACGTAGCTCAGACGCGGGTCACTGCTCTGCGGCGCGGTGACTAGCGGCCGGTTCTTGATCTTGGCGGCATCCACCAGCGTGAGCGTGCCCTCGGTGGTCATGCGGTCGATCACATAATTACGCTCCTTCAGCGCACGCTGCGGGTGGCGCAGCGGCTGGATGTTGTTCGGGCTTTTGATCAGACCGACAATGGTGGCCGACTCCTCAATGGTCAGCTCCTTCACATCCTTGCCGAAATAACCACGCGCCGCTGCCTGCACGCCGTAGAAGTTCAGGCCAAAAAAAATGCGGTTCAGGTACAACTCCAGAATCTCCGGCTTCGAGTAATGCTTCTCAATGCGCTGGGCGATGAATGCCTCCAGGATCTTGCGCTTGTAGCTGCGCTCCAGGAGATTGAAGGTCTGGCGGGCAAGCTGCTGCGTGATCGTGCTGGCACCCTGCGTGACCTCACGCGCCACGATGTTCTCCTTCACCGCACGGCCAAGGCCGATGTAATCCACGCCGTCATGCTTGAAGAAGCGGCTGTCCTCCTGCGCCACCAGCGCGTCGATGAAATGCTGCGGCACGTCCGTGATCGGCACGGGGGTGCGGTTCAGCACGTAGAGGCGGGACATTTCGTCGCCGTTGCGGTCATAGATGATGCTGGCAGACTCCAGCTTCTTGAGTTCCTCCAGGTCGAATTTTTCCGCATCCCGCCGCAGCGGTGCCACCACCACGCTGTAACCGCCAAACGCGGCCACAAGGCAGAGCAGGGCAAAGGCCACCAGCGCACTGAACCAGCCACGGCGGTAAATGGGCAGTTTCAGGCCGGATTCGCCGCGCCAGTTGCGCACAGGCTGGGGATCGGGATCATCTCGATGCATGGATTAGGAAAGAAAGTTGGGCGCGGAAACTACCCGCCCTTCACAATCCGCGCCAGTTGTTTCCCGTCCCCGTCGCATGCCTCCCCTGCCCCAGATCATCCGTGCCCAGCTCGCCGCCACGCCAGCCGGGCGGCTGCCCTTCGCGCAGGTCATGGAACTGGCGCTCTATCATCCTGAGCATGGCTATTATGGGGCCGGGCCGCGCAAAATCGGCCGCCAGGGCGATTTTTTCACCAGTGTGAGCGTCGGGCCACTGTTTGGAAAATTGCTGGCCATGCGCGCCTTGCAGGAATGGCAGGCATTGGGCGAACCGGCGGATTTCACCCTCATCGAGCAAGGCGCTCACGATGGACAGCTCGCCGAGGATGTGTTGAGCGAGATCGGCGACCGCCCTGTGCGCTATCTCATCGTCGAGCCGAACCCGCGTTACCGCGAAACACAACACCAGCGACTCGGCGACCGCGTGCAGTGGGTGACAAGCCTCGCCGAGCTGCAATCCGGCCCCAAACACGGTTTTTTCCTCTGCAACGAGCTGCCCGACGCCTTCCCCGTGCATCTCGTGCGGTGGAATGACGAGCGCTGGGAGGAACTCCACGTCGAGGCCGATGACACCGAGGCGTTTCGTTTCGTGCCGGGCGAATGCTCCTGCGCCGAACTCAGCGAGGAGGTGAAACACCTGCCGCACGACCTCGCCACCGGTCACACGCTCGAAATCAACCTCGCCATGCTCGCGTGGATTCGCGAACTGGCGCAGACCGCGTTTCACGGAGTCATCTTCATCGCCGACTACGGCCTGGATGCGGAGGAATTCTCCGCCGACTCCCGCGCTGATGGCAGCATCCGCCGCTACAAGCAGCACAAGATGGACGGCCGCGTGCTGGAAGACCTAGGCGCATGCGACCTGACCACCCACATCAACTTCACCCGCCTCATTGACGAAGCTGTGCGCCACGGCCTCACGCAGCGCGAATACGATCTGCAAGGCCGCGTATTGGGCCGTATGGCCACGACATGGATTCAGAGTATCGAAGGCCGCCCGCCAGACGCCGCCCTGATGCGCCAGTTCCAGTCCCTCACCCATCCGGCGCTGATGGGCCGGTCGTTCCGTTGCCTGATTTTGGACAAGCCTTGAAAAGAGCCGCCGAGAAAGGCATGATCGAATCAATGCTCCCCAACGACGCCAGCACCGCAAAGCAAGATTTGAGCAGCCGCAAAGCTCAATACAAGATGCGGCGGTGCCTGCTGGAGCACATTCCCGACCGGATTTACTTCAAGGACACGCACGGGGCCTTTGTGCTGGTAAGCCATTCCGAGGCCGCCTTTCTGGGCAGCAAGGATCCGGCGGAGTGATCGGCAAAACGGATTTCGACTTTTTCGAACCTGCGCTGGCGCTGCGGCTGGCACGCGAGGCGGCGGATGCGGCAAACCAAGCCAAAAGTTTTTCCCGGAAAAGTATGCGGATTTGAGCCCACGGCGAGAATCCGTCGCCAAATCACCCGCAGCCCCGGCCCCGGCCACCCCGCCTTTTGATGCGGCGGAATTCAAAGTCTCCATTGGCGACGTGCCGCTCATGCGCGAGCTGGTCCGCATGTTTCTGGAAGACTGGCAGACGATGCCCGCCGATGCCCGGCAGGCGCTAGACGACCACGATGCCGAGGCGCTGCATCTAGCGGCTCATTCGCTCAAAGGCATGGTGGGCATATACTGCGCGGCCCCGGCATTTCATGCCGTGTCCGTTCTCACCGACAATACCCGGGCCGGGAATCTCCATCATGCGCGCAAGCTCCTGGACGTGGCGATCCAGGAAATCGCGCGGTTGACCTCGGCACTGGAGCACTTTCAGCAAGACCTCTAGTTTTTGCGTCGGACGCAGAGGCCCGTCGGCATTTTCCAGCAACCATCGGCTGCTTCAAGCCGTTAGGTGTGTATGCGCATCGGTATCACAGGGGCGACGGGATTCATCGGCGGCGAGCTGGCACTGTTCGCCCTGGGCAGCGGGCATGAGGTGATCGCCTACACCCGGCAGGCGGGCTCGTTTGTGCCGGTCTCGACGGAGACTCTGTATCAGCCGAAAAATGCGCCGCATGCGCTGCCGGAGACAAAATTGGACGCGCTGGTGCATTTGTCCGGTGAGTCGCTGATGGGACTGTGGACGAAGGAAAAACGCGATCGCATCTGGAACAGCCGCGTGGACTTCACCGAGGCGCTGGTAGCGCACCTCGGCACCTGGCAGGCAGTGAACCGGCCGCAAATGCTCATTTGCGCTTCAGGTGCTGGATTTTACGGCAATCGTGGCGACGAACTGTTGGATGAGAACTCGCCGCGCGGGGAAGGCTTTCTGGCCGATGTGTGCGCAGGCTGGGAAAAAGCCGCGCTGCGGGCGGAGGCACTGGGCATGCGGGTGGTGAGCCTGCGCAGCGGGATGGTGCTGGGCGATGATGGCGGGGCGCTGCCACTGCTGAAACGCGTGTTTGGCCTCGGCCTAGGCGGCAGGCTGGGTTCAGGCGCGCAATGGATGGCGTGGATTCACCTGCATGACGCGGTGCAACTCATTCTGAAGGCGATTGAAACCGAGGCCGTGCATGGGCCGGTGAATCTCTGCGCGCCGGAGGCGGTGACGAATGCGGAGTTCACCCGGCAGCTTGCCGCCGCGCTGAAACGCCCGGCGTTCTTTCATGTGCCAGCCTTCGCGCTGCGCCTGCTGCTGCGCGGGATGGCGGACGAGAT
>JBDNIB010000133.1:0-9270 GCA_041688535.1 Prosthecobacter sp. | reverse complement strand
CGTTGTGGATCATCTTCACATAGTGACCGGCACCGCCGGGGCCGATGTGGATGACGCAGGGCTCGCCATCGACTTTGGCCGCGATGCTTTCAAAGATCGGCTTCATCACCTCCCAGGTGCTGTCAGGGCCACCGGGCATGATGGACGGACCTTTGCGCGCGCCTTCTTCACCGCCGGAGACGCCAGCGCCGATGAAGCGCAGGCCTTTTTCAGCGAGGTAGGCATCGCGACGCTCGGTGGTCTGGTAAAAGCTGTTGCCGCCGTCGATGATGATGTCGTCTTTATCGAGCAACGGGATGAGCTGCTCGATCACGGCGTCCACGGCGTCGCGATCGGGGTCCTTCACAGCGGTCGATTTGACCATGATGTGGATCTTGCGCGGCGTGGCGAGGCTCTCGACGAATTCTTCGATGGTCTTGGAGCCGACGAGGGCTTTGCCGGGATGTTTGGCGAGGAATTCATCCGTCACGCTGGTGGTGCGGTTATAGACGCTCACCTGGAAGCCACGGCTTTCCACATTGAGAACGAGGTTTTGGCCCATCACGGCGAGGCCAATCAGTCCGAAGTCACTTTTTTTGCTCATAGGATATTTAGGGGCGGCAGACATACCCTCCGCCTCCCGCTTGGCAAAGGAGAAATTCCTCATCGCATGCATGAGCGGAATCGATGGAGAACTCGCCTTCACATCACAGATATGGCGCTTCATGCACGTATGCCTTGACCCTGCGAGTGCGAATCCTCAGGATCAGCCCAATTTCCAACCTGCCCATGACCCAGCGTCCGCTCCTCACCTGCCTCGCCGCCCTCCTGCTCATACCCGCCGCAGTGCTCGGAGGGGATACGGCTCAGACCAGCGAAGCCGCAACCGTCCACGGCTTGATCTGGATCGATTGGGTGATCATCGGCCTCTACGGCGCAGGCACCATTGTGCTCGGCTGGTGGTGCTCGCGCGGCGACCGCACCACGAGCGAGTATTTCATCGGCTCCGGCAAGATGAATCCGATTCTGATTGGCGTGTCGCTCTTCGCCACGCTGCTGAGCACGATCACCTACATGTCCCTGCCGGGCGAGACGCTGGGCAAGGGGCCGGCCTTCGCCTCAAACTACATCTCCTATCCCCTGATCTTCGCGGTGGTGGGTTTCGTGCTGCTGCCGATCTACATGCGGACGCGCCGCCAGAGCGCCTATGAACTGCTGGAGGAACGCCTCGGCTTGAGCGTGCGGTTGCTCGGCGCGGTGATGTTTCTCCTGCTGCGACTGGTTTGGATGTCGCTCATGATTTACCTCACTTCCAAAGCCATCTCCATCATGGCTGGTGTGGGGGAGGAATGGGTGCCGCTGATCGCAGCCGTGAGCGGACTGGTCACGGTGATCTATACCTCCCTGGGCGGCCTGCGAGCCGTGGTGATCACCGATTTGATGCAGACGATCCTGCTGTATGGCGGCGCACTGCTGGTGATCGGCACGGTAACGGTGGAGATGGGCGGCTTCAGCTGGTTCCCCTCCCATTGGCACCCCACCTGGGACGCACAGCCCATCTTCTCATGGGATTTGTCCGAGCGCGTCACCGTGGTGGGTTCGATCATCTCCGTCTTCTTCTGGACCGTGGCCACAATGGGGGGCGATCAGGTCTCCATCCAGCGGTTCATGGCCACGGTGGATGCCAAGGCAGCCCGGCGTGCGCTCGCGGTTCAACTCGTCGTAAGCGTCGTGGTGGGACTGACCCTGGCCTGCGTGGGATTCGCGCTGCTGGGCTACTTTGAAGCCTTCCCGGACCGCCTCACGCCCGATCTCGATCTGAAGGCCAATGCCGACAAAATCTTCCCCTACTTCATCGCGTTTCGCCTGCCGCCCGTGATCTCCGGTCTCGTGGTGGCTGGGTTGTTTGCGGCGGCCATGTCCAGTCTCGATTCTGGGGTGAATTCGATCACTGCCGTGGTCATGCGCGATTTCCTCGACCGCTTTGGCCTCGGGCCGAAGAATGACCAGCAGCATTTCAAACTCGCACGCTGGATGGCCTTTGGCATCGGTGCGGTGGTGGTGGTGGGCAGTTCCTTCATGGAACATGTGCCCGGCAATTTCACCGAAGTCACCGGCAAAACCGTGAACTTGCTCTCCGTGCCGATCTTCTGCCTGTTTGTGTTTGCGCTGTTGATCCGGTTCGCTTCGCCGACAGGCGTCTGGATCGGGGCGGTGTGCGGCATCACTGCCGCCGCGCTGGTGGCCTTCTCAGGACCGCTGTTTGTCGCAAACTTTGACCCAAAGACCATGCGCGATCCAGTCAGCTTCCAATGGATTCAGCTGATCGCCTTCATCGCCAACATGACCGGCGGTGTGTTGGGCAGCCTGCTATTTCCACGCAAGGCGGCAGCCGCTAGCGGCTGATTTCATGATTGTGCTCCTCCTCCGTTCTGGGTTATGCCTTGAGGAATCGGAATCCCTGAATCATTCACCGCTCAATCACCATGCAATACCACATCGCCAAAAACGGAGAAAAATCCGGCCCGTTTGATCAGGCTGAAATCTACCGCCGCCTCGTTGCTGGAGAGCTGCTAGGCACCGACCTCGGCTGGCATGAGGGCATGGGCGAGTGGGAACCGTTGTCGCAATTGCTGCCGCCGCAGACCCCGCCGCTTCCCAGTGCGGGAACTCCCGTTTTTGGTCCTGTCACCGGGTCGGCAGCGGGTTCCGTGTTTGCCGCCACTCCAAAGACCTCGGGACTCGCCACAGCGAGCCTCGTGTGCGGCATTGTCAGCTTTTTCTGCCTCGGATTGCCCGGACTTCCGGCGGTGATCATGGGCCACATGGCGCTCTGACGCATCAAAAAATCTGGCGGGAGCCTCGGCGGCAGGGGGCTTGCCATCGGCGGCCTGGTGACAGGCTACATCGGCTTTTTCATCTTCGGTATCGCCGTTCTGACATCGCTAGCGGTGCCTGCCTTCACCCAGGTACAGGCGCAGGGCAATCAGATGAAGGCGGCCAGCAACGCCAAACAAATCATCCTCGGAATGAAGCAGTACGCGGCTGACAACGATGGCAAATACCCGCCGACCATCGAAACTTTGTTTGAAGAGAATATTCTGACCGACCGCCGGCTGCTCGAGTTTCCTGAAACCATGAACGTGCCCGGCCAGGGCTGGGATTATCAGGGCGCGGGACACACCGACACGGACCCCGGCAACGTCGTCATCCTGACCAGCCGCAAGGCGGATCGCACGAAGAAAAAAATCGTCGGCTACAATGACGGTTCGGTGCAAGTCGTGCGTGAGGAGCAGATGCGCTGACGGTGTGGCTGCTCAGGTCAGACTGATCTCCGCTGCCTTGAGCCGAGCCTTGGTCCATTCGTCATCTTCGGCGCTCAGTGGCGGCGAAAGGGGGCCTGCATAATCGAGCTTCCAATAACGCCCCGTCGCGTAACAGCGATTCACCAAGGCTTGAATGTCCAGCGGCACATCGGGATCGGTATGGCGCAGGGGGACGCGGATCACCGGCAGCTTCTCCCGCAGTTCGCAGGCGTAAAATTCGCGGCGCTTTGGCAGCGCGGCACGCGTGACGCAGATGGCGTAGTGCTCCGCCGACCGATTGCCCCGTTCGTAGCCGGTGCCTTCCAGATTGACGGTGAGCCGCCACTGCCTGAGCAGGCCAATCTCCACCACATTGACACCAGCAGCGAGATAATCACCACGCTTATGGATGTACTCGTCACGTTGCCGCGATTTGTTCACGGGACTGAGCACTTCGATCACAGTGATGAGTTTACCGTGGTCGCTGATGATTTCGACCCAGCGGTGTTTGACCTCCTCGACCTCCAGCAGTTCTGGTTCTGAAACGATGAGAGTTTGTGAGACCGGATCGGGCGTCCAGACCGGTGGCAGACCGTGTTTCCAGCGGTCATCGTTCAAAATCACCGCATCTGGCCAGTAAGACCTGGCATCACTGCCGAGAACATCGACATGCAGTTCTCCCTTGGCTGAAGGTCATCGGGCAGTTCCAGGCCCAACGAATCAAGGATGTAGCCAATGAGCCGGAGGTGCACATCAGGCCAAGTCCGCTCCATGAATGGATTCTGCTTACTCATGTGGCTGGAGTCTTCGCACAATCCGAGCTGATTCGCAACGCCGCTCACACCATCACGGCACCGGCTGCCCCTTCGCCCCGATGCAGTAGAGCGAGTTCGCGGTGCGGATGTAGAGACGCTGGTCGCCGATGGCGGGGACGGAATTGACGGGGGAATCGAGCTTGCTGGCGGCGATGCGCTCGAACTTCGGCCCGGCCTTGATCACGATGAGGTCGCCCTGCTGGCTGGTGCAGAAGATTTTGCCGTCGGCAGCCACGGGGCTACTGAAAAACTTCGCGCTGCCCTGCACGCCTTCGACCCGCTCCTCATAGACCACCTTGCCAGTCTTGAACTCGACGCAGCGCAGAATGCCGCCGTCGCCCAGCAGGTACATGTGCTCGCCAATGACGAGCGGAGATGGCACATAGGGCAGGCCTTTGGGAATATCGAAGTTCACCGCCTTCGGCTTGCCGGATTTGAGGTCGAGCGCGGCGATCTCCTTCACGCCGCCGCCGGTGCCGAAGGTGCAGAAGTAGAACTCGTCGCTCAACACGCCGGAGCCAAGGCTGCGCTGGCTGTAGCCGGGATTGTGCTGCCAGTTAAGCTTGCCGGTTTTGAGGTCCAGGCCCATGACGCCGCTGCCGGTGTTCGCGCAGATGATTTCCTTGCCGCCGTTTTTCAACGCATGCACCACGGGCGTAGAAAAGGTGTTCAGGCAGTTCGGCATCTCGTGCTTCCACACCTGTTTGCCGGTTTTGGCGTCGAGACCGATGATGCAGCTCTTCCAGTCACGCTGTTCGGGCGCGGTCGTCAGATCTTTGCCATTTTTTTCCACATCGAACTCGCTGCGCACAATCATGATGCCGTCCGCCACCATGGCGGAAACCCCGGTGCCATGCTCGTGGATGTCACCGGTGACCATGTCGTTGCGCCAAACCGGCTTGCCGCTGTGATCCAGCGCCAGCGCCTGGATGTTCGGACCGCTGCTCCAGTTGATGTAAATGCGCTCCGCGTCCACAAACGGCGAGCTGCTGGCGAAGGTGTTGTAGGTCTTGTGCAGGTTGTGCGGGACGAACGTCTCCTCATGCCGCCACAGTTCCTTACCGTCCTTGGCGGAAAAGGCGAGCACCGCGCGCTTTGTGTCGGCGGTTTCAGCGGTGACGATGGCCATATCACCCCACAGCACCGGCGAAGACCAGCCTTTGCCCACGGGAATCTGCCACAGCGTCGTGCTTTCATCCACCACGCTGGGCAGGCCAGTCGTTTCAGCTAGGCCGGTGCCGTTCGGGCCACGAAAGCGGCTCCAGTCCGTGGCGGCGAAAGCGGAGCCAGTGATGCAAGCAAGTGTGAGGAGGAAAAGCGTTAGTTTCATGAGCGCAGTAGAACGACGCATCCCCCGCGAAGCAATCGCGAAATCTCACCGGTGCTGAAACTTCTAGGCCGGGGCGCTCGCTGGCGCTCCCGCAGCGTCGTCAGCAGTTTTCGTTTCTACCGGGGAGGCAGGCGGATCAATCGCCACTGCGGGCGCGGGCGATACTGGAGCAGGCATCTGCATGATTTCAGTGCTGGGCGCGGCCACTTCGATCCGGCTCGCCACTTTGTCCTCGTCCGCTGGTTTGCTGGCAGCTTCCTGCGCCTCGCTGAGCCGGTATTCGAGCTCCGCGATCTTGTAGCCATCCTCACGCGCACGTTTGCGGGCCTCGGCTTCGATGTGCGTGAGTTTTTCCTCCAGCTCCCGCATCTTTTTGTCGCTGGCTGGAACGGCGTTCGCCAGGCCCGGCACCGGGGCCGAAGCCACACCGACGGCGTTCATGAATTCCTTCTGCACCATCTCCGTGCGAGTTTCCGCGACCTTCAGCGCCTTCTGCAATTGGGCAATTTTCGCCTCCGCCTGCTGTGTGGCCTCGCGGGCCTTCGCCAGCTCGGCCTCGGGACCACCGGCAGCGGCATAGGCGGCTTGTTCAGCACGAATTTTCCGCAACTCGCCCGCGCTTTGCTGCATCTCATTCTGGTGCCGCATCACGAGTTCTTGCGCCTCGATCAGCCGCTTTTCAAAATCAGCCGCACGCGCATGAGTTGCCGCGATGGCCAGCTCCTGCGCCTTCATGCGGCCCTGCTCCGCAGCTAGGGCGGTTTCGAGATCCTTGATGCGCGATTGCGTGGGGCCGAGCTGCGCGGCGATCTCTTTGATCGTGCTTAATTCAGCCTCCAGCCGTGAAATCTGCTGCGAGGCGTCATTCGCACGCCGGTCGGAGACTTCGCGGTGCGTGCTGAAACGCTGCTCGGTGTCAGCCAGTTTCGCGGCCACCGCGTCGGCGGCAGTTTTGATTGCGAATGCCTGCGTGGCAGCCCTGGCCTGCTCTGCTTTCAGCGTGGCCTCGGCAGTAACATGTTGTTGTTCCAGCGCAGCGGCAGCCTCGGCCCGCTGGCGCTTCATTTTACTCCACAGCACCAGTCCGACGATCAAAGCGAGCACGATCGAACCAACGACTGCGAGGACGATGATCTCAGGCATGCCGAGAGCAAACGCCCCCAGAAAAAGAGCATTTTCGTTCGCAAACAGAATTCCGGCCGGCATGCGCCCATTCAAACCTGTCGCCCCGGTTCTGTCCAGCACGCATTGTTCCTTGAGCGCAGGTTAAAGGTGGCTAGTTTGCGCCCCCTTTCCCCCAAAACAACCATGTCCAAGTTCAACATCCTCATCGCCGGCAACAACGACCCCATTTCGAGCAAAGGCATCGACCTGCTCAAAGCGGAGCCGTCCTTTTCCGTCACGGTGGACATGAACCTGAAGGCCGAGGACGCGATGATCGAGGCCTCCCGCGACGCCCACGCCATCATCGTCCGCAGCGGTGCGAAGGTGACCGCCAAGGTCATGGAAGCCGCCTCGAATCTTAAGGTCATCGGACGTGCCGGCGTCGGCGTGGACAACATTGACGTGCCAGTCGCCTCGAAACGCGGTGTCGTCGTCATGAACACTCCCGGCGGCAACACGATCTCGACTGCCGAGCAGGCCTTCACTTTGATGATGGCGCTCTCCCGCAAAACGCCGCAGGCGCACGCCACCATCGTGAGTGGCAAGTGGGACCGCAAAAGCTTCCAGGGCACTGAAGTCTATGGCAAAACGCTCGTCGTGCTCGGCATGGGCCGCATCGGCGCGGAGTTCGCCAAGCGTGCGCAGGCCTTTGGCATGAGCGTCGTCGCCTATGACCCGTATTTGAGCAAAAACCGCGCGGAAAGCCTCGGTGTGACGCTGTGCGAGGACCTCGACGCCGCCATCGTGCAGGCCGACTACATCACGATGCACATGCCGCTGACGCCTGAAACGAAGCACATGATCAACGCGCAGCGCCTCGCCTCGCTGAAAAAAACCTGCCGCATCATCAACTGCGCCCGTGGCGGCCTCATTGATGACGCCGCGCTCGCTGCCGCACTCACCGACGGCACCATCGCCGGAGCCGCGCTCGATGTGTTTGAAGTCGAGCCACCGCCTGCCGACTACCCGCTGCTCAGCGCCCCGAACACCGTCTTTACCCCGCATCTCGGTGCTTCCACCGAAGAGGCGCAGGAAAACGTCGGCATCGAAATCGCCGAGGTCATCAAGGCGCATTTACTGCAAGGCACCGTCGTCAACGCGGTGAACATGCCGAACGTGGACCCGAAGGTGCTTGCTGAGATCGGCCCCTTCCTCAAATTCGGTGAACTGCTGGGCCGCCTCGTCTCGCAGTTCGCCCCGACGCGCGCGAACCTCGTCCGCATCAACTACAGCGGCAAAGTCGGCAGCGGCGACACCACGCTCATCTCGCGTGCCGTGCTCAAAGGCTTCCTGGAACGCCCCGTCGGTGCCGAGCAGGTCAATTACATCAACGCCAACGGCGTGGCTGAAAACCTCGGCATCCGCTTCACCGAAAGCCGCCTCACCGAGCCCAGCGAATTCACCGACCTCATCGAAGTGGTCGCGAAGAACGAAGAAGGCGAGAGCGCCAGCATCGCCGGCACCTTCTTTGCCGGTGATCCGCGCATCGTGCGCGTGAACGGCCACCGCATTGAGGCCCGCCCCGAAGGCACGCTGCTCTTCATCGAGAACATCGACCGCCCCGGCATGATTGCCGCCTACAGCGCCACACTTGGCAAAAACCAAGTCAACATCGCCGACATGAGCCTCAGCCGTGACAAGGAGAGCGGCAAGGCGCTCACCCTGCTCACCCTCGATTCTACCCCAAGCGCCGAGGTCATCGCCGAACTCGAAAAGCTCCAGGGCATCAGCAAGGTGTATTGCGTGGCCGTCTGAACCCAACGCGAAGTGGTCCGCACATTCCATGTGCGGCCTGGAAGTCTGGCGTCATTCCAAGCACCGCACATGGAATGTGCGGACCACGTCATGTCTTGACAGATCGTCCCCGTCGCGCCTGTTCTGTCCCGTCATGAATTGCCGCGCGATCTTCGCCTTCCTCGCCCTCTGCACCTCGCTCGCCGCCCAAAAAGCCGACAAAACCGCCACACCATCACCTTGGGGTGATTTCGTCGAAAAGGACTTCCCGTTCTTCAGCAGCGTGCTGGATGCGCGTGATGTCGGCGCAGGTTTCCCCAAGGACAACCTCACGCCACGCGGGCTCATCCTGAACCTCGGCCACAATCTCTGGGCCTGCTTCGACACCGATCTCCTCCGCATCGCCTGCATCTGGGAAGGCGCAGAGGGCAAACCGCCCGTCACCCCCGAAGCGCTCGCGCCTGGCTCGTATCACATCGCCGGACAAAAGACCAAAGACGGCCAGGAAGACCTCCCGAAGCCGATTGGCACGGTGTGGCTAGCCAACGGCATCTACCCCGGCTGGCAGGTCGGCGACAAACCGAGCTTCACCGATCCGCGTGAGCCTGCACCGAGTGAGGAGGAGGTGGGGAGAGGGCCGGCGGGCCAGTTTCATGCTGTTTCATACCAAAGACCTGTTGGCATTGATTTGGAGTACTCGGTTATTGGAATAAAGATTTCAGAGTGGCTGTCGCGAGGTGGCTCGGATGGCAGGCATGTAACGCGGTGGTTTAGTGTTTCACCTCGTGACAAGCACATCAGCGTGCTTGCAGGACGGAGCGATGATGTATTGGAAGTGGTTTGTTCAAGTTCTATAGACTTGAAGGTGCGTAGTATCGATGGGTATCAATTTGTTGATCTACCCGCTTCGGACACAAAAACTGATTTCGGCATCAGTATCGGT
>JBDNIB010000132.1:0-2254 GCA_041688535.1 Prosthecobacter sp. | reverse complement strand
GCGGTCCGATTCTGCCGTCAATCGGACCCTGATAATATCCTAGCCGTGCGAGCGCCCGCTGTACCGCAGCGTCGCGGCAAGATCCTGATTGTTCTGCTGATAGGCAAAGCCCGGCGGAAACTGATTGCGGTCGGCAAAGTACTGGACATCCGGGCGCTGGTAATAATACGACGAGTTCGGCGGCCCGTAATAGTAACCGCGTCCTTTATAGCCGTTCCCTGGGGAGAGGACAAATTTCGATCCTGGGTGCGCCAAATAGACCACCTTGTCATGATCGCCATGGCTGGCTTTGTGATCGTACTTATGTTCTTGTTTGTGATCAACTTTTTGATGCTTGTCATCGTTACCATGGCCCTTGTTGTCACCGCCATGGCCTTTATTTGCTTTGCCCTGCCCCTTGTCTTTGTCCTTGGCCTGGGAGGCTGGCGTCAGTGTCAGCAGAATGGCTGCCACCAAGGTGGCCGAACTGAAAGCCCGGATAATAAGAATGGAATGTGTTTTCATCGAGTTGGGTTGTTGGGTTATTGGAAGAGATTTTTGAGACCGCGACTGAACTTGTTGAATTTGCGGTCGAGATGCAGTTCGCCAATACTGTCGGTTCCCTTGCTCAAGGCATGGGTGCCGTTTTCGACCAGGTCTGAGAGGCGTAGTTGAATATCCTCCAGCAGACGCACCGCACGATTCCGTGGTGGAGCGGGAGTCATCGCTCGGGCGAAAAGTACGGCGGCGATGCCGAGGCCTGCGGCAACAAGCAGCGTTCCGCCTGGATTCTTGCGTACACAGTCTTCGAATTGATTGACAGGTTTGGCGGAGCTAGGCTCGATGGCGATATCAGGGTGGGTATTCATGAGTGGGGTTGGTTGGAGGATTTTTGACAGCAGAGTTCCATGGCCTTGGTGACGCCCAATGACTGGAGCACGGGACGAATGAGCAGGGCACCAAGGACAGTGACCGTGCCAACCACCGCCCTGGTAGGCAGCAGATTAATGAGTAGCCCTGCACCCACGGCAACGGCAACAGTGGTGGCTGGTTCGCGATTGGCGAATTCCTTGATTTCTCCGAGCATGCGTCGGAAACAAAACTCGACGGGTTCTACGGGTGTTGTGCATTGATCGTCATTCATAGGCGTCCTGTTAAGCGCTGCCCCAAACTTTCTCCATGGGGTGTAACCCCACCATACGAACGCCAAAGGTAGGGTTTCACCCAATAGACCCGCTGTGGCAACCGGCTGAGCGTGGCACTGAACCCCACCCCATAAAAAAATCCCCCATGAACACGACGCCAACCATCAAAATCACCGACGAAGGCCCTGCGGTCGGTGTCGCCACCGCCCGACTGCTGCTGGAGCGCGCCCTTGAGAAGGAAGCCGCAATAGTGGGAACCGTGGAAGACCCTGACTTGGCCCGGCAGCGTGCGCTCAATAAACTGACTGGCGCATCCATTCTGCTGCCGCCGCCAAAAATCATCACTCCGGCGAAATAGCTTCCTGCCCAAGTCATTACTCGGTAAGAATACCACCACATGCTAACACCTCTCACTCCGCCTGCTGAAACCGTCACGATGGGAAGCAGCACGAAGGTGCTGCGCACTGAGTCCCTGCTGAAAACTGGCGCTTTGCAAAATGCAATTCTCAACAGCGCCAATTTTTCCAGCATCGCCACCGACGAAAAGGGCGTGATCCAGATTTTCAACGTCGGCGCAGAACGCATGCTTGGCTACACGGCGGCGGAAGTGCTCAACAAGATCACCCCCGCCGAGCTGTCTGATCCGCAGGAAGTGATCGCGCGTGCCGCAGCGCTGACCTTGGATCTCGGGACCACGATCAAGCCAGGGTTTGAAGCGCTGGTCTTCAAGGCCTCGCGTGGGATCGAGGACATCTATGAACTGACCTACATCCGCAAGGACGGCAGCCGCTTTCCCGCCGTGGTGTCCGTCACGGCATTGCGCGACATCAACGATCACGGCGGCATCATCGGCTATCTGCTGATCGGCACCGACAACACCGCGCGCAAGCAGGTGGAAGCCGAGCAGAAAAAACTCGATCAACGACTGCGTGATCAGCAATTTTACACCCGCTCCTTGATCGAATCGAACATCGACGCGTTGATGACGACCGATCCTGCCGGCGTGATCACCGATGTGAACAATCAGATGGAATCGGGTGCATCGCCGGACTGATGTGAGTTAGAGGGCGGTTGAGGTTGGATGGTTATGTTGAGACCAGAAGTGATCCCAGCGTGAGGCTGTGAGGTAG
>JBDNIB010001117.1:0-4885 GCA_041688535.1 Prosthecobacter sp. | reverse complement strand
CGAGTTGGAGCAGGCGCAGGCGGAAACAGAGGTCGCCACAGCGGAGGCGGAAATTTCCGCGCTGCAGGCGCAGCGTGATCAGCTTGAAAATTTGCTCGCTATCCTGATTGGCACGAGCGCGTCATCGTTTCGCGTTCCGGCATCGACAGGGGTACTCTCCGCGCCGCCCAGCGTGCCGGCGGGCCTGCCGAGTGACCTGCTGGAGCGTCGTCCTGACATTTCCCAGGCCGAGCGTGCGCTGACTGCCGCTACCGCCCGCATTGGCGTGGCCAAGGCGCAGTATTTTCCCAGCATCAAGCTGCTCGGTCGTGGTGGCTTCCAGAGTGGCGACATTGACATCCTATTTGAACCCACCTCTCTCATGTGGAGCATGGGTCCGCAAATCACGGTGCCGTTGTTTTCAGGCAACAAGAACCGCTGGAACCTCACCAAGTCGAAAGCGGCGCACGATGAGGCGCTGGCCGGCTACCGGCAGGCATTTTTGGGCGCCGTGGGCGATGTGGAGACGAGCTTGTCAGCGCTTCGCAATCTCAGCACGCAAGCTGGAGCGCAGACCCGCGCCCGCACCAGCGCGGAAAAGGCCGCGTTGCTTGCCAAAACCCGCTACGAGGCCGGCACGAGTCCCTACCTCGATGTCATTGATGCCAACCGCACCACCCTCGCCACGCAGCGTGCCGCTGCGCAGATCGCCGGTCAGCGCCTGATCGCCACCGTGGGCCTGATCAAGGCCATCGGCGGCGGCTGGGATCAACGGATGCCGACCGTGGTGCCTGCAATGACGCCTGATCCCGCTGCACGTTACGATGGAGATGAGAAGCAGGGATTCTTTTCGCGCGTGAAAGGCTGGTTCAAGCGTGATTGAGCGGCCGGACGCGCCACTCCTCGCCTTGAATCAACGCCCAGTTGCGAACTAGGCCGTTTGTGCCATGAACTACCGTGTATGAACGACATCCCTGGCAGCATCAAGGCAGCGCGCCTGAAACAGCCGCGTCTGACCTCTGCGCAAGTTTGGCGGCAGGTGGAGCAGCATCTTGGAATATCTTTGAGCAAATCAGTGCTCTGCGAGAGTGGGGAGAACAGCCCGGACTCCTGTTTGCAAGAGACGCCATCCCAATATCAGGTCAGCGACCCGGGATGGAGCTCGAAGTAATTTTTGATGAACCCCGCCAGTGTTTTATCAAAATCACGCTGCCAGGTTTTTACGGCAACACGCTGCGGGTTCGTGATTGGGCCGGCGTTTTGGCTCCGGCCACACCGTTGGAGTATTTGGAGCGCTGGAGGCTTTCCAATGAGCTCTTTGAAGATGATGTGCGTGTACTTGGTTTGGTGAGCGATTACGCCGGGCCGCGCATCGCGGTGGCGCATCCGCTTGTTGTCGGCAGCCGCCCTGAGAAGGTGGAGATCGCCGAGTTCATGCGCCAGCGCGGCTTCCTGCCGGTGCGAGACATGAATATCTTCTTTGATGATGACCGCGATCTGCTCGTCAGTGACGCTCATGCGGGCAATTTTCTCCGCAATGATGACGGCCAAGTCTTCGCCATTGATGTCCTGCCGCTGAAGGCGCCCGGCAAATTGCTGGCTTTCGCCCTCGGGTTTTAAACCGCCAGTTTTCGGTACAGTTTTTCCATCGCTTTCGAACTACGGCAGGCGATGGCGGCTTGGGCTAAAATGCTCGCGACATCGAGGCGGGAGATTTTGATGCCTTGTTGAACCTTGTCCCACGATGCAGCGCGCATCTTGGCGACGGTTTGAATGCCGAGGAGCAAGGGCAAGGCGGTGGCGTAGCGGAGTTTGCCGTGGGCGACGTGCTGGACGTAGCGCAGGCCGCAGTCGAGATGCTCGGTGCAGGTTTGTAGCCACTTGCGCCACTCGGTTTGGATGTCTTCAGGTTGGCAGGG
Source organism: Prosthecobacter sp. (assembly GCA_041688535.1). GTDB lineage: Bacteria > Verrucomicrobiota > Verrucomicrobiia > Verrucomicrobiales > Verrucomicrobiaceae > Prosthecobacter. Next base: position 2,987 of record JBDNIB010001117.1, on the reverse strand, counting down.
CAGGTAGCAGCGGCCGTCGCGGGTGTCTTCGCCGATGTCGCGGAGGATGTTGATGAGTTGCAGGCCCTTGCCCATGCGTGCGCCCCATTGCTGCATCTGTTCGGTGGTGATAGCGGGATCGAGTGAAGCGGGAAGCTCGCTGGCGCAGAGTTGCGTCCAGAATTCGCCGACACAACCGGCGACGAGCCAGGTGTACTCGTCGAGTTCCTCAGTGCTGGCGAGGCGGCGAAGCTGGCCGTCGGACGGGAAGCGGCGAATGTCGAGCATCTGGCCGTCGATGATGTGCTCCAGTACGTTTTGGATCGCCGCGAGCGGTGTGGGCTGCATCGTGCGCAGCCAGGCGATGCCAGCGGCGAATTTTTCCATGAGGCGGCGTTCGGCGTCATCGCTCTGCTGCGGGCAGAATTGAGTGATCAGTGTGTTAGCGAGCAATTCGACATTCGCATCGCCACGCACGAGAGCGCGGTAGCGTTCGAGGCAGTCGAGCCGCACCTCGGCGCTCACGCTGGCGGTGTCGGCGATGGTGTCCGCCGTGCGGGCGAGCAGGTAGGCGAGCGAGATCGGCTCGCGCAGTTCCTTGGGCAGCGCTTTGAGCGTGAGGTAAAACGAGCGCGACACCGAGGCCAGTAACTGGCCACCGAGCTCGCGTTCGTGGTGGGTTTCGTCGGACATCTGGGTGCTAGATGCTGGATGGTGGATGCTGGATCAAGCATTCTCTGCTAGAGATTGAAATCGAGAATCAAGCATCCAGTTACCAGCATCCAGAAGTGAATCATCTCTACGTCCACATTCCGTTCTGCCATCGCATCTGCCCGTATTGCAGCTTTCACAAGCATACGCCGGGAGGGACGGACATGGTGGCGTTTGTGGATGCCCTGTTAAAGGAGGCGGAGAAGCAGCCGCTGAAGCCGAAAACGATCTTTTTCGGTGGTGGCACGCCGACCATGCTCAGTGATACGCACTTGGAGAGATTGCTGCGTGGATTGCGCGAGCGTGTGGACATGTCGGATGTCGTGGAATTCACCATGGAGGCCAATCCGCGCACGATCACGGACTCGAAGGCAGCGCTAATGCGTGATTTGGGTGTGACACGAGTTTCGCTTGGAATTCAGGCATGGGACAACAAGACGTTGAAAACATTGGGCCGTGATCATTCCTACGAGCAGGCCGACGAGACTTGGGGAGTGCTATGCGAGGCGCGTTTTCCGAGTTTGAACATTGACCTGATGTTTTCGGTGCCTGGGCAAAGTCTTGAGGCATGGCGCTGGACACTGGAACGCACGATTGCATGCAGGCCGGATCACATTTCGGCCTACAACTTGAATTACGAGGAGGACACGGACTTTTTCCGCCGGTTGAAGACTGGGGAGTTTCGTATGGATGAGGGAAGAGATGTGGAGTTTTTCCATTTGGCGATGGACATGCTGGCGGCGGATGGATACGAGCAGTATGAGATATCCAACTACGCGATGCACGATTTTCGCAGCGTTCACAACGAAGCCTACTGGCTCGGCGAGGATTATCTCGGCATCGGTCCCGGTGCTTTTTCAACGATTGATGGCAAACGCTGGCACAACGTGAAGGACACGCCGCGCTACATGGCGATGACGCTGGCGGGTGAAAACACGGCAGTGGAGATCGAAGCACTCACCCCCGAAAATCGCCGCACGGAGCGCTTTGGTTTGGAACTGCGCACAGCACGCGGGCTGCCGCTGGAATTGATTGCCCCTGAGTCACGCCGCATGCTCGACACGCTGCGTGATCAGGGGCTGCTGAGTTTTGATGCCAGCCATGTGCGGCTCACTCGGGCGGGGAAACCGCTCGTCGATCCGATCGCGGTGGCGCTGATGGGTTAAATCTGGTCGAGCAGATACTTGATCAAGTCAGTCGTGGTGACCATGCCGACGAGCTTGCCGCCGTTGGCGATGGGGTCGTTGCGTTTCATAAAAGAGAACCTTCGCGCGGGAACGTCTCTCACACCACGCTTGTCTCGGGCAAGGCTGACAGGATGTTGCGCTCCTCAGTGCAATTCCACCACCACGGCGCTGGCGTTGTCCTTGCCGGACTCGGCCACGGCGTATTCGACAATGGTCTTGGCGTCGTCTTTGACGAGCATGTCGGCGAGGCGGTGGTCCCAGATGCCGTCGATGACGCCGTCGGTGCAGAAGAGAAAGCGGTCACCGCTGCCACAGGCGACGGAGCCGATCTGCGGTTCAAGATACTGCCGACCAGCACCGAGAACCTGCATCAGGCTGCTGCGGCGTGGATGGGTGCGTGCCTGGCGCTCGTTGAGCTTGCCCTGGCGGCGCTCCCAGCCGACGTAGGAGTGGTCTTCGGTGAGCTGCTTCATGGGGTCGCCTTTGGGCAGCCAGTAGATGCGGCTGTCGCCGATGTGGGCGAAGTGCAGCCAGCCGGGGGTGAACCAGCCGAGGCTGAGGGTGGCTCCCATGCCTCGGCATTCGTCATAATAGCGGCCCAGTTTGAGCAGTTCCTCATGGATGCGGTGGCAGAGCTCGTTCAATACTTCGCCGTGGCCGGCCGCGATCTGCTGCGCTGCTTGTTTAAAGCTGCGTGGCAGCAACTGAGTGATCTTTTCCGCAGAGATCTTTCTGGCGAACTCGCCGGACTTGGCTTCGCCCATGCCATCGCTGACGGCGAAGACGAAGTCGCCGGTGTCGAGGCTGGATTCGCCGACTTTGCCGAGGAAGCGCACCTCACTGGCGTCGAAGTTCAGGCAGAGGAAGGTGTCCTCGTTGTTCTGGCGCACGCGGCCGCGATGCGTCATGCCGGACCAGCTGAGGTTATTGGGTGCCGGGGGCGCGTCGGGGTCGCTCATGCGGTGGGTTGCGGTGGTGTGTCGAGGATGGTGGCCAGCTCGAAGTCGATGATGCAAAATCTACCATCACTGTGGCGGTAGGTGATGTTGCGGGGGAAAGGATCGTCGTGGCGGATGCCATAGCCGCGCGCCAACTCACCAAAAAGCTCCT
>JBDNIB010001116.1:0-3319 GCA_041688535.1 Prosthecobacter sp. | reverse complement strand
TGCTCCAAGAATGAGCGTGGAGCGCAGACCTATGCGGTGATGAAAACCCTCTTCACGACCCTGCGTCTGCGCTGCAAAGACACCGTGAGCGCGTTTGCCTCCCTGCTTCGCGGTGCCTCCTTGCCGACGGCTTGTGCGGGCTAATCAGTTACTCAGATTGATTCAGGGTTTATCAGTCCTTGCCAAGGCTGCCCGGCAACGAGATCGAGTTTATTTTGATAAACGCTACCGGATCGGTGCGCGAGCAGCAAGAAAATACAGCTTTTGATCAAGGGCTGCCATAACCGAAAGTGTCCGTGTGATCGTTAAAACATAAGTGCAGATGGTTGGTGCTCGGGCGGCAGGTTGGAACGGTCTTGAAAGACAATACAACCAATCATCCGACATATAGAACAAAGCATCAGGCAAGATGGCAGTCCCGATTCCCTGCTATTTCCCCACCTTCACCAGGGCTACACGGCGGTTCTTGGCGCGGCCTTCCTCGCTGCTGTTGCTAGCGATGGGGCACTGAAAACCTACTCCACAGGGCGTAAGCCGCGCAGCCGCTTCAGGCACACGTTTGCTTAGTGCAGTGACGACGGAGGCTGCTCGCCGTTTGGAGAGATCGATGTTATCCTCGAAACCGCCCACGCCATCCGTGTGTCCCACAACGAGCAATCGCAGGCTCTTGTCTGCCAGGAGCAGCTTTTCCACCTCGTCCAGCGTCGGTCCGGACTCGCCCTTGAGCGCGGCGGAGGCGGTGTCGAAGTAGAAGCCATAGAGATTCACTCCGCCTTGGTCGATCAGCTTCGAAGCCATTTCTTCCGCCTTCACCACGACCATCTTTTCATCCATCGCAGCGGACTCGATCACGTCGAGTGCCACGACGGGCACTCCTTTTTCCGGTTGCAGAGTCTTCGGCGAAACAGTGCCAACTTTGTAGTTCACTACGTAGAGAGCGAGGTGTGAACCGCCCTTTTGTGCCGCCAAGTAGCGTCCACCTAGATGGCTGAGCGAAAAAGTGCCACCTGGACGCTTGTCCCACAGTCCCGCAAAGATCTGCCCCTTGGCAGCGCTTAGCTCCTCCTCGCTGCCTTCCCACAATACCGACCAGCCTTGTTCAGCGATGGCCGTCTGGTAGTTCCGATAGACCTCCAGCGCCGTGCGTTTAGGGTCATTGCCGACGTAAGTCACCCGCGTGACTTTACCTTCTAGATTTTGGCTTTTCTCGAAGGTCACTCCCGCTCTGCTTTTGGACATCTTTCCCAACGGCAGTGTGTAACTGCCAAACGACTGCTCCTCGTAAAACGTTATGCGAGTTCCCTCATAGCGCTTCAGCCCCACCGGGTCCTTCGAACCCGGAATATCCTCCGCCAAAAGCAGTGGCGAAAACGAGAGCAGCATGATGGCGACGAGATGTGAGTAGTGTTTCATGAGGAGTTATCCGTAGTTTTTGAAGTCGATGGCTTGGTTGAGAAGAGGCAAGGCAGATATTTCTATCTGCCCGACTCCGTCCTGACAAGTATGGGTTTTTTGTTCGAACGCGATAGCTGAGAAATTCATTGTTGTGGCGACATGACTGCTTAACCGCATTCAAGAGTGATTCTACTGCCCCTTCACGCTCACCTCACTCCCTGGCACTGACTTGATCGCCATGAGCGAGGCATCGACACTGCGAAGGGTGGTCATACTGGAGATGGAACGTTCCCCACCACAGCGCACCTCGTCACGCCACCGTCTGCAGCTTCAAATCCCGCATTGCATAGAGCTTTTCGTCTCGGGCCAGACCGGTCATCAGGCGCGCACCGGTTTTGCGATTCGCTCCATAGCGCTCCCGCTGCGCCTCAAATACCTCGTTCACGAAACTCCGACTGCCGACCACCGCCCCGTCCGTGAAATACCTCACGCGACAGCGCAGGTACGCACTTTGCGGCAGCCGCCCGCCCTCCGTCACCACCTGGCGTGCTTCTTCGCGACTGAACCCCTTCAGTAGAGCCTGTCCGTCGTCGCCTGCACCGCGCTCGTAAAGCAGCATGCGATAGGCGCTCAGCGTTTCCATTGCGCGCAGTTCGGGTGACTTGCCGCGTTGTTTCTCCTCACTTGCAGCCACAACTTCCGGAGATGCACCCGCCATCGCCGCACGCTCAATCTCCTGCAAGCCAGCCAGTGCCCGCTCATCGCCCGTCATCGCAGCCCCGTAGCCAACCCACGCATAGTCTCGTGGGTCATCCACCATCGACGCTCGGATGGGATTCAGGTCAATGTAAGCCGCCATCGCCCGCAGCGGCTCACCCGCCGACTGCACCAACACACTGCGGAAACGCTCCTCCCAGATCGTGCCCTTGCGCTTGTGTGTCTTGTTGAACCACTGCGTGAAGCGCTGCTTCAGCGTCTTCATGAAAAGGGAAATGTCCCACATCCTCCGCAGATACCTCTCGCAAATCTCCGCCTCCCAAGTCGCCGATTTAATCTTCGCCGCCTCACCAAGAGACCACTCCAGCCCATCCGCCTCCAAATCGCCCAAACTCGCCCGCACCGTGCGGATCAGTTCCTCATTGGAAGGCAGTGCCTCAGGCCGCTTCGGCACGCCGACGAGCACATGGAAGTGATTCGACATCACGCAGTAAGTCACCACCCGCACCCCGCAGAGGCGCTCATAGACTCGCATCAGTCGCACAAACTCTTCCTTCTCAGCGTCCCCGAACACAAATTCCCGATTCACCACTCGGGAGACGCAGTGGTAGTAAGCCGTATCGGCATACGAGCTGGCCGGAGCCTTGAGACGTTTCTGGCGCATGGGGGAGAAGGTGGCGGGAACGCGGGAAATGACAACGCTTTTCTTTATAAAGGGACAGACACTTTATTCACTTTGCCCCCCTCAGCCTCCACCACACGCCTGCGAATGTGATTTGATCCGCATGGTTTACGATTCACGCGGTGAATGCTTGCCGGAAGGCCGAAACGCGTGGCATCCTAGGCGCATGAACCCTTCCATCTGCCGCACACTCAGCACCATCTGCTTCCAGGCGGGCATACTTTCCATCGTGCTCTCCATCTGAAAGGTATTTATAAAGGGACAAAGGTATTTATAAATGGACAGACACTTTATTCATCGCAATAAAGGGACAGACACTTTATTCATCCACGAGGAAAAACTTTCGAGCTCAATTCCACGGCTTTAGTGCTCGCTGTCAACGCTTCATGCCAGCCTCACGACTGACGATGCATGACTCGCTTCCGGCTGTCTGGCTCCAGACTTTACCGCGCGGGGTTCTTACCCGCTGGGCTGCGTTATAAGGTTTCGATGTTCTAACTTTCATTTTACTGTTTGTCTGATGTC
>JBDNIB010001115.1:0-4956 GCA_041688535.1 Prosthecobacter sp. | reverse complement strand
GTGAAACCAGCGACGCCGTCGTTCTCGCCATGATGGGCGGTGCGAAGGAGACGCTTTCACGCAGCGCCATCAAGGAAATGAAGTCGCTCGACCGCACGCTCATGCCTGTGGGCCTGGAAGCGGCGATTTCGAAGGAGCAGATGGCGGATTTGTTGGCGTTTCTGTTGGGAAAGTGAGTGGATGCCTTTTTTGCGGATGAGTGCATCCGCGCTCCGTTTTCAATCTCGCAGTGGCGATGACACTGGGGAAAAGTGATTTGGAGGCTGGACTTTCCAGTCCAGCACTGTCGGGCTGGAAAGCCCGACCTCCAAAGCTACTCAAAGATTAATCTTGCCTTGGCCGTTGGTTCTACGCTGAAATCACGCCATGTCTGCCAGCACCGATCATCTCCGCGCCCAATTACGCCGCACTCCGGCGGACTGGAACGTTCGACTGGAGCTGGCGGAGGCGCTGGTAGCTGAGGGCAGTGGGCAGCAGGCGGCGGTGCTGATCTCCACCGCACCGAAAGATCCGCCGGACATCGATTCCGTGCTGCGTGCGGCCAAACTGGTGCTGCCGCTGGATTCCAAGCTGGCGATTCGCTTCACCGATCGCGCCCTGGCGCAGGATGAATTCAATGTGGAGGCGGCGCTGCTGCGGGCGCGCATCCACCTGCACCGCAACGAGCCGGAAGAGGCGCACCGTTTTGCGGTGGTAGCGTCCATGCTGGACCCGACGCGTTGTGCGCGTGAAACGGCCCTGCTGGGCTGGCTGGCGTCCGAAGGTCTGCCGCTGGATGCCCACGCCGCCCCGACAATGTCACGCAGCGAGCCTGAACCTGCCGCCGAGGTTGTGGCGCTCGAACTCGAGTCTGAAATGGAAGTGGCGGCGCTGGTGGTGGAAGAAGATGAAGATGAACCCGTGATGGCGGTGCTGGCCGATGAACCTGCCGAGCCGGCGGCTGAACTCGCGCCAGAACCGCCGCCTGCGAAGGTCGCGGAACCACCTCCGCAAGACATTCCCGTTAAGATGGAGGTAAAGCAGGCACCCGTCATTACCGCGAAGTCCGAATCTAAGCCGGTGCCCGCCATTGAGGCCAAGTTAGAGGAAGCTCAGCCGCTGGACGATGCTCCTGTGCTGATCACCCCGCGCCGCAATCCGCACACGGTGCAGAAGGCTTCAGCGATCACCGTGGCGCTGGTGGTGCATGTGATTTTGATCCTGCTGCTGGGCCTGTTGGTCGTCATTGTCCCGGAACCGCCATCGGCGGAGCTGGTGGGCATCGTGGCTCCGGAGGAGGAGCAGGACAAGCCGCAGACGAAGCAGGTCGCCCCCACGGCGATGCCGACCCCGACCGCCGTGGCCGCTGCACCGGCGCGGGCGATCACTGCAGCGGGTATCTCGTCGATCTCGCTGCCCGACTTTGAGTCGAAGTCTGACGGGCCGATTGCCATGGACATCGCCACGACGGACTTGGGCGCGAGTTTTGCGATGCCGTTTTCGCCCAAGGGCACGTCGCAGGTGAATTTCTTCGGCATCAAATCACAGGGACGCCGCGTGGCCTTCCTGATTGACGCGGAGCGTTACATGCTGACTGATCCGCGCGGCGGCTACCCGGCTTATGAGATCGTGAAAAACGAGATCGCCGGAATGATCAGTAAACTGGGCCTCGAAACGCAGTTCAACGTCATTCTCTATGAAGGCAACGGCGTCTCGGCCTATGCCGACCGGTTGCTGCCGGCCACCACCTCCAACAAGGAGAAGATCAAGGACTGGCTGTCGCCGGTGAACCAAACTTTCGAGAAACTGGGTATCCGCAGCATCGGCTACCCCATTCAAACTGTGGGCAGTGAGGTGCAGCCGGTGGCGGCACAGCATCTCACCGGCTACCTGCGCGCCATCCAGTTTGCGCTGGAGTGTGATGTGGATGCGGTGTTCATCATCTGCAGCGGCTACCGCAGCATGGAGATCCCCAGCGAGATGACCAAGGAGGAAAAGGAGAAGGAACTGAAAAAGCTGCGCTGGACGGACAAGGACATGCTGGCGTGGCAGGAGGCGGGCAAAAAAGGCCAGGACTGGCTGGCGAAGGAAAACGCCGCCCGCAAGGCCAAGGGCATCCCGCAGCGCGTGATCGTGGGCATCGGCGAGGTGTGGCGTGACATGGGCCTGACGCCACCACGCGGCCCGCCAGACTTTGACACCCAGGTCACGCCGGAAATGCGCGAGGATCAGATCAAAAACGCCGTACGCCTGCACTATCAGGCCAAGGGCAAGCCCAAGCCGCAGATCAACTTCGTCATCTTCATCGGCAAGGATCAGGACAAGGACAACGTGTCGAGGCTGGATCACTTCGAAAATATCGCGCAGCGCGCGCGCAGTGGCAAGGTGCGCGTGTTGCAGGGAATGGCGGCGTTGAAGAATGTGTCGGGGAAGTGATGGCGAAACCAGAAGGATTGGTCGCAGATGCCAATCCTACTCGTCCTTCTACTCGAACTCGTCCTCGATCAAGGCGTGTCATCGAAGCCTGAGCCGTAACCCTTGCCCCGGCGACACCGCTGTCGCAGGCGAGCGTCTGGCGGCACACGACAGCGGCGTCGCCAATGCCGGGTGGCCCCGGCATCTCTGCCGCCGCACTCCACGACGCTGCCGCGCTTTCTCTCACCCCCTGGACTGCGGCTGTGGCTTTTGATTGAATTGCAGCATACTTGGCAATGGCTTGAACGCGGCAGAGTTATCGTGCGCGGAAGAATCGAGGACGAGTTCGAGTAGGAGGACGAGTCCTGCAACGCCACCATTCGTCATTCCTCATTCCCCACCCTCTTCCCCATGCCCTTCTTCCGCCATGCGCTGAATCGTGCCGCCGAGAAGCTCAATGTACCCGTTTACGTCCATGCTTTCGGCTTCGGGTTCACCGCGCACGGCGTAGAGCCAGCCCTGCTCATAGGGATCGCTGCGCACGATGCAGGCATCGACCTTGAGGCCGGGATTGCCGCCAGCAAAAGCGCCATTCATCACGCAATAGACATCGGAGGCGGCCTTGAAGCCCTCGACCCAGCCGATGTTGTCGCCGGGCGTCACCTTAGCTCCGTCGCCGGGCTTCCAGTCGCAATCGACGAGCTCACCGAGCATGCGCGTGGCGAATTTGGTGAAACCGACACGCCACAGGTTCGATTCACCCTCCATCGGAGCCATCCAGTAGTGCGAACGCGAGTAACGGAAGGTGTCGGGGAAACGAGCGGAGAAACGGGCGTGCTTGAAGCGGACGAAGTTGAGCATGAGGCAGGCGGAAGAAGGAAATTGGAACAGTGCGAGAGGTCTGGAGGTCAAGCTGCGTCAAGAGTTACGCTCTTGAGCATGCGCGGACTCGAAAATTGACCCGCTTGACCTTTGCGACGCAGCCATCTTGACCGCGATTTTACTCACGCCGCCGCAACCCCACAAACGTGAGCACCACGCCGACGACAAAGTGAACGCCCAGCATGATCATCGCCAAATTCGGTGCGGCGAACCAAGTCTTCACGAACTGGTTGATGGGACTGAAGTAGGCCGTTTTTTCCAGCGAGTCGATGATGCCTGACCAGCCGTAGTGCGCGGTGATGAAGGGATGCACGGCATGCCCCAACGCCTGCGGTAGGCCCAGCAGAGCACCGCAGAGCAGCACATTCACGCAGAGCAGGGTGAGGGAGATGCTGTGCGCGCGCTCCTTGGTGCCGGAATTCGCCGAGATGCCCAGGCAGATCGCGGCAAAGGCAGCACCGGAAAGCGCTGGGAGCACCAGCTTTGTCAAACCTGACCCAGGCAGACCGCCCGAGATGATTTCCAGGAACATTTCCATCCAGAACCCTTGCATTAGGATGATCGGCAGGATGAACAGCAGCGATCCCAGTAGCCACGCGCTAGGCGTCACTCCGCCGATGCGCTCGCGCTCGTAGATGGCGCGGCGGGTGGCGATCTCACGCGCTCCCAGCCTCAGCCCCATGTACATCACCAGCAGCACCTGCAGCAGCGTGATCATGGACAGGGTGTAGGACGCGGGCCAGACCACCTCTGGCATCGTGGAGCCAGCACGCATGTCCTGCAGCAGCTTCATGTTCGGCAGCAGGAGCAGGGCGGCGATGACCGGCGCGCCCACGAGCAGCGAGCCATGCACGATCCACTCACGCGGTGTGCGCCGCAGCAGCGACCAGCGGCGGCGCAGCAGATGCTGTGCTTGGCTGAAGGTGCCAGGGAGCGGGATGATCGGGCGGAGCTGAATTTCCGGCTTCTGTTTTTCCTCCACCTCGTTATCCTCATCACGCTGTTTGTGGATGATGGTGCGGTCTTCATCACCAAGGTCTTCCTCAGCGGCAGAAAGATTTTCCGCGTTGTCTCCCAGCTTGAATGCGGCGTAATACGAGTCGCGGTGCTTCATCCATGATTCGCCCCAGCGTTGCGCAGGACGTTTCGCCAGGCGTGCATACACTTCGTCATACGTCGGCACCGTGAAGTAGTGCGGCACCGCCCGTGCTGGGCCGTGGAAGGCCACATAGCCCTCATGCAGGACGACGACGGTGTCATACGCACTCAGATTCGTCAGCGAGTCGGTGGCGTGGATGACGATGCGGTCGGGGCGGTCGCTGGCTACCAGCTTGAGTAGTGCTTCAAACTCACGCTCACTGCGGACATCCAGCCCCACGGTGAAATCATCACACAGGACGATCACCGGGTCCGCTACCAGCGCGAGGCCCAGCTTCAAGCGGCGTTTTTGCGCCAGCGCCAGCGTGGAGGTGCGTTCCGTGGCGATGTTTTCCAGCCCCACCGTCACCAGCACATGCGACACGCGGGAGAGCACTTGGTCGCGTGAATTGCCCGCGCAACGCAGCATCGCCGCGCTGATTAAATTTTCACGGACCGTGAGTTGCTCGATCAGGCCGTCGTCCCCCGCCGGTACCCAGCCGAGTTGATTGGCATAGAGCGTGTTTTTGATCAAATCGCTGC
>JBDNIB010000131.1:0-2414 GCA_041688535.1 Prosthecobacter sp. | reverse complement strand
TCGAGGAAATCGCCGGCCCCAAGAACGACTTTAACCTCAACCTCCCGCGCTACATCGACAGCACCGAGCCGGAGGATTTGCAGGACATCGACGGCCACCTGCGCGGCGGCATCCCGGAGCGGGACATCGAGGACCCGGTGCGCTTGGGACCCTATTGGGAAATCATGCCGAGCGTGCGTGCGGTCCTGTTCAAAAAAGCCGGCCGCCCCGGCTACTGCGAAATGCGGCTGCCCATCGCCGAGGTGAAGCCGGCCATCTTCGGCCACGCGGAGTTCACCGCCTTTCACGCCTCCGCCACCGGGCTCTTCCAGAAATGGAAAACCGCCGCCGTCCCTCAGCTCAAGGGCTTCGCCCAGAACGGCCACCCCAAGCCGCTCATCGAAACCCTATCCGAGCACCTGCTGGACATCTTCAAGACCGCACCGCTGCTCGATGCCTACGATGTCTATCAGCACCTCATGGACTACTGGGCGGAGGCCATGCAGGACGATTGTTACCTCATCGCCGCCGTCGGCTGGCAGGCCGGCGCGTTGCCCCGCGAAATCGTTCAAGTCAAAAACAAGGACAACAAACTCGTCTGGCCGGAAAAAGAGGACTTCAAGCGCGGCAAGCGCCGCTTCAAGTCCGACCTCATCCCCGCCGCGCTCGTTATCGACCGCTACTTCGCCACCGAGCGCGATGCCATCGCCGCCATCGAGGGCGAACTGGCCGCCACCGAGCAGCAGCTTGATGAAAAGCGCGAGGAGCAGGGCGGCGAGGACGGTCTGCTCGCCGAAGCGAACGAAGCCAATGAAGGCGAGCCGCCGAAGATCACCGCCAAGAGTTTGAAGGCCGCTCTCAAGAAGGTTGGAAAGGGCTCTGATGATGCCGATGAACGCGAAGCTCTCGAAGCCTACGCCGCCCTGCTCGACCAGCAGGCTGACGCCAAGACCCGGCTCAAGACCGCGCAGGATGAGCTGGAGGCCAAGCTCGACGCCAAGTATCCCAAGCTCACCGAGGACGACATCAAGACCCTCGTCGTGGACGACAAATGGCTGGCCACCCTCGCCGCCGCCGTGCAGGGCGAACTCGACCGCGTCTCGCAGACTCTCACCGGCCGCATCCGCCAGCTTGCCGAACGCTACGCCACCCCGCTGCCGCAGCTCACCGCCGAAGTCGCCACGCTCGCCAGCCGCGTGGATGAACACCTCAAAAAGATGGGGGCGGTATGGAAGTGAAGCCTGGCTACAAGCAGACGGATGTGGGCGTCATCCCGGTGGAGTGGGAAGTGAAGCCTCTGGGGGAAATTGGTGAGTGCCTGATTGGTCTTACCTATCGCCCATCGGACGTGCGGTCGCATGGGACGCTTGTTCTTCGGTCTTCAAATGTTCAGGAAGGCACACTTCGGTTTGATGACAATGTGTTCGTTGAAGCCGATATTCCGCAGCGAATCATGGTCAGGCCGGGGGATATACTTGTTTGTGTGCGTAATGGTAGCCGTGACCTGATTGGAAAATCAGCACTCCTCGATGAACGTGTCATCGGCATGACGTTTGGTGCATTCATGGCTGTCTTCAGGAATCCCAATGGCACACTGCTGCATCAACTTTTTCAGTCGGAAATTGTAAAGAGACAGATAAATGAGCATCTCGGCGCAACGATCAATCAGATCACCAATAAAAGCCTCAACTCATTCCGAGTCCCGTTAGCGCCCACTGAAGACGAACAACGCGCCATCGCTGCGGCGTTGAGCGATGTGGATGCGCTGCTGGGCGCGCTGGACCGGCTCATCGCCAAGAAGCGCGATCTCAAACAGGCCGCCATGCAGCAACTCCTCACCGGCCAAACCCGCCTCCCCGGCTTCCACGGCGAGTGGGAGGTGAAGCGGTTGGGCAGCGTGGGAACTTTCCTCAAAGGCTCTGGAGTGAAGAAGGACGAAGCGATGAGCGGCGACCTGCCCTGCGTGCGCTACGGCGAAATTTACACCCATCACCACGATACCGTTCGCGTGTTCAACTCGTTCTTGTCCGCTTCCGTTGCCGCCACTGCGACTCCGCTGCGGAAGGGCGATCTACTTTTCGCAGGCTCGGGGGAGACGAAGGAGGAGATAGGAAAAGCCGTTGCCTTCGTTCACGACTGCGAAGCCTATGCCGGCGGTGACATCGTGATTCTTCGCCCCGAGGCGTCCGACGCCGTGTTTCTTGGCTACTACCTCAACAGCGTTCCAATACAGAAGCAGAAGGCAAGTCGCGGCCAAGGAGACGCGGTCGTTCACATCAGCGCCGCATCACTCGCGGCCCTCGAAGTGACCATGCCCTCCCTCCCCGAACAAACCGCCATCGCCGCCGTGCTGACGGAGATGGACGCGGAGCTGGCGGTGCTGGAGCAGCGGCAGGCCAAGACCCGCGCCCTCAAGCAAGGCATGATGCAGGAAC
>JBDNIB010001114.1:0-2569 GCA_041688535.1 Prosthecobacter sp. | reverse complement strand
GTACAACTTCCAGGGCTACTGGGAGGACATCGGCACCATCCGCTCCTTCTTCCAGGCGAACATCGACCTGTGCAAACTGGTGCCGCAGTTTGATTTCTTTGACAGCACCACGCCCATCTTCACGCACTCACTTTTCCTGCCCGCCACCAAAATCAATGGTGCCCACATCCGCGAGGCGCTCATCGCTGACGGCGGCATCCTGACCGACGCGCACATCGAGACCGCCGTCATCGGTGTCCGCGCCCACATTGAAGGCGGCACCACGATCCGCGAATGCATCATCATGGGCTCCGATTATTACGCCGGAGCCGTCGGCACCGACCCCAATCGCCCGGCACCTGGCATCGGTCGGAACTGCCGCATCGAGCGGGCAATCATCGACAAAAACGTCCACATCGGCGACAACGTGGTCATCACTCCTGAAGGCAAGCCGGAGAACATGGACGGTGAGAATTTTTACGTCCGCGATGGCATCGTCTGTATTCCGAAGGATGCGGTCATTCCCGCCAATACTTGGATTTAAACTGCCCCAGAGTTCGAAATTCGTGCTTCCCAAGCGGCAGGCGTTGCGTTAAAACGCGGCCATGAAGCACGCTTATCTCTTCCTCGTTCTGGGCCTGACCCTCTCCACCGCAAGTGGTCAATCAGCCGAATTTCGCACGTTTACCAATGCCCAAGGAAAAGCGATCCAGGCCAAACTGATCGCTCTGGCCGGTGATCAGGTGACGATCGAGATGGTCGGCGGGCAGCGCTTCACGCTGCCGGTCACGCAGTTCTCAGCGGCGGATCAAGCGTATGTGAAGCAGGCGGCCATCACAGTTCCAGCAGCCACAACCAGCAGCGCGCCGACCTTCAAACCCGGCCCGAATGACAAGCTGACACCCGAGCAGGTGAACGCAGCTGTCGGCCAGCCATTGTTCGGCGAAAACTCGCTCTGGGCTGCCTCTGCCGCCGAAATCGCCGAACGACTGAAAATTCCAACCGAGTCCAAGACCAAGACCACCAGCAGCTACCGTTCCTACACTAAGGACGACTACCGCATGTTCGGCGCGCATCCGTACTCGGTGGCGATGTATGCGGAGAATGACAAAATTTCCGGCTTTTCCCTGGTCTTCGCCAACAAGGGCGACCTCTTCAGCTCCAAAGGCGGCGGGGAAATGCATTTTGACAAGGACACCCCGCCGGCCAAGGCGGAACAGATTGTGAAGACGGCCATGGACAAGGATCTGGCCGCCATCACCGAGTCACTGACCAAGATCCTCGGTGAGTCCAAAAAGGAGCGTTTTGGCGAGGGGAAGTCTGGCCGCATGGACATGCAGCGCTGGGACTGGCGCGGACACTCCATCCTGTTGGCGGAGGCCGAGGGCTATTATATCGGCATGCAGGTCGTTACGAACGCCTTTGCCGATGCCGGTGGCAAGGTGGAAGGCATCGTGGACAAGGTGATCCGTGAGCGCTCCATAGCGAATCTCGAAAAGCGTGAGAATGGCGACGTCGTCGTCGGCGACATCGCCATGGTGGACCAAGGGCCGAAAGGCTACTGCGCGCCGGCCACCGCCGAGCGTGCCATGCGCTACGTCGGCGTGCCGGCGGACATGTACATCCTCGCGAATGCCGGCCAGTCCGGCTTTGGCGGCGGCACCAGTGTGGAACTGCTGCTCGACGGCGTGGCCAGCCAGATCCGCAACAAACGGCGCGCCTTCGACTCCTGGACGGGCGAAATAAAGCTCAAGGAGATCGCCAAACACATCGACAAAGGGCTGCCGCTCATGTGGACTTTGTACAGCACAGATGAGTTCAATGCCACCGCCAACAAGCGCACCAAGGAGCGCAAGGACGTGACCGACTGGGCCGCTTGGAAAACCAAGGTCACCGGGGAGTCTGCCGCCAATCGCCTGCCCAAAAACAAGGAAACCGGCCACGTCGTCCTCATCATCGGCTACAACAAAGACACCAACGAAATCGCCTTCAGTGACAGTTGGGGAGAGCGCTACAAAGAGCGTTGGATCACCATCACCGAGGCCGAGCAGATTTCCCAGCAGCGTTTTTACGTGGTGGGGTTCTGATCCGCCCTGCGGTCATCGGTGCCGCGTCACTATTCAGCCCATGCCTCACGCAGCAGGCGCAGGTAGTTGCCGTGCATGATGTTGGCGATGTCCTCGTCTTTGTAGCCACGCTGTTTGAGCATGACGGGGATGCGTGAAAGGTCGGCGATGGTGTCGAGATCCTCGGGCGTCTGCTCGGTGCCGTAGCCGCCGTCGAGGTCGGTGACGATGCCACTGTGCAAGGCATTGCCGGCAAGCTGGCAGACGTGGTCGATGTGGTCGCAGATGACCTCCAGCTTCAATCCGGCCTCCTGCGGGGTCGTTTTGCCGCGAATCCAGCCGGGAGTCATCATCCAGGCATCCAGGGCGGCACCCATCACGCCACCACGCTCAATGAGGGCTTTGATCTGATCGTCGGCGAACTGGCGCGGATCGGGGACGAGGGCGCGGCGGTTGCTGTGGCTGGCCCACACGGTGCCGTGGTGGATTTCCAGCGTCTGCCAGAAGCACTCATCGCTGAGATG
>JBDNIB010001113.1:0-2195 GCA_041688535.1 Prosthecobacter sp. | reverse complement strand
CTGGCCTGGGGGAAGGCCGGGGCGGCGCTGGCTAGCAGAATGGCAAACTGAAAATGGAAAATGGAAAATAGAGAATGGCTTCGAGACATGACGCGGTAGTTCATTTAGCAGTTTTCAGTTCCTTCATTCTCAGTTCTTCCATTTCGTGAAGGCGGATGAGGGCATCCGCGCTCCGTTTCATGCCAGCCTGCGCGATCAGTGATTGAACAAAAATTCCTTCGTGTTCAGCAGCGCCCAGAGAATGTCCTCATACGCCTCTTTTTTACCTTTGAGGGATTCGTCGCCGGTCTTGCCGGTGGTTTTTTTGTCCAGGTGATTGCGGGCAAATTTCACTTCGTCAGCGTTCGGTTCGCGACTGAGGGCGATGTGATAGAGGTCGGTGATCTTGTCGTCGTCGGGGCGGTTGTCCTTGGTGAGCGTGTCGGCGCGGCCATTGCCGCGTGAGAGCTGGGTCTGGATCTCGGCGGCGTTCAGCAGGTGCAGGCTTTGCGCAAGGTTGGCCTCCTGCGTGCGCTCGCATTCGCAGGCGCTGGAGGAATCTGGGCGGCCAAAGACGCTGAGAAAGTAATGGGTCTGGTTGTAGCTGTTGTCCGGCAGCGCCACCGCACGGGTGCCGGGTGCCTGACCGGCAAAGCTCGTCTCGACATCAAGCAGCGTGTTGACGGAGTCGTAAAGCACCTCGGCATTGAGGCGTTTCGGGTAGTAGCGACTGAAATTCTGACGGTCTTTGGCGTTGTGCTCGTTCGGAATGGCGCTGAGCTGGTAGGTCGTGGAATTCGTGATGGTGCGGATGAGTTTTTTCATGTCGTAGCCGCTTTTCACGAAGTCGGTGGCGAGGGCGGCGAGCAACTCGGGATTCACCGGGGGATTCGTCTCGCGCATGTCGTCCTCGGGCTCGACAAGGCCACGATTGAAGAAGTGCTTCCAATAACGGTTCACCAGCGTGTGCGCGAAGAAGGGGTTGTCCTTGGCACTCATCCAGTCAGCCAGAGCAAAGCGCGGATCTTGCTCCGGTTTGAGCTTCAACGTGGCACCACCGAGGCTGGTGGGCGTGACGGCCTCCTTGCTACGAATGTTGGTGGTCTGCGCGACGCCGCGTTTGTGATAAATCATCTCCTCACCGACAAACGTGGACGGTTTGCGGCTGACATTGCTGAAGAACGCCGCGAAACCGTAATAGTCCTGCTGGCTCCATTTTTCGAAGGGATGATGATGGCACTGCGCGCACTGCATGCGCGTGCCGAGGAAGAGCTGCGCCACGTCCTCCATCTGCGCCTTCATGTCCTTTACTTGGCGATACCAGGCAACGGGCGGGTTTTGATCCATCTCGCCGGTAGCGGCGACGACCTCACGCACAAACTGGTCGTAGGGTTTGTTGTCGGCGATGCTGTCGCGAATCCACGAGTAGAAGAGGTAGCTGCCACGCGCAAAGACTGGCTGCGTGCGCTGATTGCGCAGCAGACCGCTCCATTTGTTGGCGAAGTATTCGGCGTATTCAGGACTGTCGAGCAGGCGGTCAATGAGGGTGGCGCGTTTGTTCGCGTCGTTGCTGGCGAGGAAGTCCTTCATCTCCGCCGCCGTGGGCAGACGACCGGTGATGTCGAGCGTGACGCGGCGCAGGAAGGTGCCCTCATCCGCGATGTCCGAGGGCGGCATGCCGATGGTTTTGAGTTTGGTAAAGACGAGATCGTCCACGAAGCCACTTGAGGGCGGCAGTTTGTCCACGGGTGCGCCAAGTGGCACGGTGGCGCGGAAGGTGGACACCTTGCCCTGATAACGCACCATCACAGCGACATCGCCCGGCAGGTCAAAGAGCTGCACGCTGCCGGTTTCGCTCGTTTCAGCCATCGCTTTTTCGTTCGCTTCGTAGAGCGCACGTTTGGTGACATCACGCGTGCTGCCGTCAGTGTAATGCGCGGTTACTTGGAGCTGCTGCACGCCTTTGAGCGGCATGGTGAGCTTTGCAGGCTCGACGCTGATGCTCGCCATCTTCGGATCGCTGTCCTTGCCATAAGGCATGCCTTCGCGAATCCAGCGCGCAATGTCGGCGTAGTCCTCCGAGTTTGGATCGAGCTTCTTGCCACCGCCATGCGGCAGTTGCGCAGTGCCTTTCGTCAGCAGCAGGCTCTGCTCCGCCGACGCGGGAAAGACACGGCGGCCACGCGCTTCCTTGACGATGTGCTCATAGTCCTCCT
>JBDNIB010001112.1:0-3123 GCA_041688535.1 Prosthecobacter sp. | reverse complement strand
GAAAAGACGATCGGATTGATGCCCGAGGAGAAGCGTGAGCTGGACGAGTATCTGCACCTCGAACACCTTATGCGCCTCGCCAAAGCCCGCGCTCGCCAGCTTCTCAATCGTGAGTGAGTCCCGCATTGGTGCCGCCCTTCGCGGCAAAGTTGCCGCCCGTGCCTCGCGGCGCTGCGAGTATTGCCTGATTCATGAGGACGACTGCTTTTGGGGCTGCGAGGTGGATCATGTCATCAGCGAAAAACATGGGGGAAAGTCAACCTTGGGCAATCTTGCCTACTGCTGCGCCTTCTTTAATCGGCACAAGGGGCCGGACATTGGCACGCTTGATGGTCGCAAAAAGTTGGTGCCGTTGCTTCATCCCCGGCGCGACGAGTGGCACGAGCATTTTCGTTTCCACAGCCTACGAATCGTCGGAATCACGGAAATCGGTAAAGCAACAGCCAGACTGCTCCAATTCAATAACTCCGCACGATTGGAAGAACGCAGGGCGATGACCTCACCGAAAATGTGAGGGGCTGCCATTTGCAATCCAAGCCCCGCCGAACAGGATGAGACATGCGTGCCGCATTTCTGCTCATCATGACCACCACCACACTTTCCGCTGACGTTTTGACCTATCCCCAGACGCGGAAGGAGAATGTGACGGACACGCTGCACGGCGTGACGATCGCCGACCCGTATCGCTGGCTGGAGGATGACAACTCGGACGAAACGAAGGCTTGGGTGAAGGCGCAGAATGAGGTGACGTTTGGCTATCTGGAAAAGCTGCCACGGCGTGAGGAGATCAAGACGCGGCTGCAAAAGCTGTGGAACTACGAGCGCGTCGGGCAGCCGTTTGAGCGTGGCGGGCGTTGGTTCTTCACGCAAAACTCTGGGCTGCAAAATCAATCCATGCTCATGACAGCGGAGTCGCTGGAAGGTGAAGCGAAAGTGCTGCTCGATCCGAATGTGATGTCGCAGGACGGTACGACTTCGTTGTCGGACTACGAGGCGAGCGAGGACGGCAAACTCATCGCGTATGGCGTCTCGGAGGCGGGGAGCGACTGGACGACGATCCGCGTGCGCGACATCGCCTCGGGGCGCGATTTGGATGACGTCGTGAAGTGGGTGAAGTTCAGTGGCGTGTCGTGGCTGAAGGACGGTAGCGGCTTCTTCTACTCGCGTTACGATGAACCGAAACCCGGTGCGGCGCTGACGGCGAAGAACGAGTTTCACAAACTTTATTTCCACCAACTCGGCACCGACCAGAGCGACGACAAACTCATCTATGATCGCAAAGACGAGCCCAAGTGGGGCTTCGGCGGCGGTGTGACGGAGGATGGCGAGTATCTCATCATCTCTGTATGGCTCGGCACGGAGCCGAAGAACCGCGTGTTTTACAAGAAAATCGGCGGTGACGGGCCGGTGGTGGAACTGCTCAATGACAACGACGCGCGCTACTCCTTCATCGACAACGACGGTCCGGTCTTCTACTTCCGCACGGACCTCAATGCGCCCTGCTTCCAGGTCATCGCCATCGACGTGCGCCAGCCGCAGCGTGGCAACTGGCGCATCGTCGTCCCCGAGGTGCCGAAGGTCCTCCTCGAAGGCGTCAGCACCGTCGGCGGACAGATGTTCTGCGAGTACCTGCGCGATGCGAAGACCGAGGTGAAGTGCTTCGATCTCGATGGCAAACTCATCCGCGACATCAAGCTCCCCGGCATCGGCAGTGCGGGCGGTTTCGGCGGTCATCGGCATGACACAGACACCTTCTTCACCTTCACCGGTTTCACCGAGCCCAGTTCGATCTACCGCATGGATTTGAAAACCGGCGAGAGCAAACTCTGGCGCAAATCCAAGGTGGACTTCGACGGCTCCGCGTTTGAGACACAGCAAGTCTTCTATCACAGCAAGGACGGCACGCAGGTGCCTATGTTCATCGTCCACAAAAAGGGCCTCAAACTTGATGGCACCCATCCCGTGCTGCTCTACGGCTACGGCGGCTTCAACATCAACATGACCCCCGGATTCTCCGTCTCACGCGCGGTGTGGCTGGAGTTGGGCGGCGTGTTTGCTATGCCGAATCTGCGTGGCGGCGGCGAGTATGGCCGCGAGTGGCATCAGGCCGGCATCAAGCTCGGCAAACAGCGCGTGTTCGATGATTTCATCGCCGCAGCCGAGTGGTTGATCGCGAACCAATACACCACCAGCGCCAAGCTCGCCATCCAGGGCGGCAGCAACGGCGGCTTGCTCGTCGGTGCGTGTATGACGCAGCGTCCCGGACTCTACGCCGCCGCGTTGCCCGCCGTCGGCGTCCTCGACATGCTGCGCTTCGAGAAATTCACCATCGGCTGGGGCTGGAAGAGCGACTACGGCAGCGTCGAAAACTCCGCCGAATTCCAGGCGCTGCTCAAATACTCGCCCTATCACAATCTCAAGCCCGGCACCCGCTATCCCGCCACCCTCGTCCTCACCAGCGACCACGACGACCGCGTCGTCCCCGCCCACAGCTTCAAATTCGCCGCCCGCTTGCAGGAATGTCAGGCTAAAGACGGCCCGCCGGTGCTGATCCGCATTGAGACCAGCGCCGGTCACGGTGCCGGCACGGCGCTGAACAAGACCATCGAGAAAACCGCCGACGAGTGGACGTTCTTGGTGCGTGCGTTGGGGATGGCAAATTGATGCGCCGCGTCGTTGCGGCGCGCGCAGGCTTCCGCCCGCCAAACCACCACGCCTCCGCTTGCACAGGCTTGGGCTTGCAGACCTCGGCTTGCGGTGGCTTTGGCTCTTGATTTTCCCTTAGCCTGCATTTCACGCTTGGCATCTCGTCCAGTTTTCGGTTTCAATAAGCCTCAACCATGACGCCTGAAATCCGCCACATCATCGACAACGAAAAATTCTACCTCGGCTCGGTCCGGCGCGTCTCTGAGAGCCTGCCTCCCAGCGATGAGGAACTCAGCGACTGGATCGCGGCCGTCATCACCAGCCACGATCACCTGGCACTTCACTTCCTCCTTTGTGCCGCCGCCTTTCTCGAGCGCCCCGTGGACTCCCGCCACCTTCGTGAAGGCCTCAGCATGATGATCAACGTCGAGATGGCCTTCTGCCTCGCCTGGAAGATGCGCGGAGACATCCCCGCAG
>JBDNIB010001111.1:0-1127 GCA_041688535.1 Prosthecobacter sp. | reverse complement strand
CGAGCACCAGCGCAAAGGGCTGTACCCATAGCATGCCGGCGGGCCACCAGCCAGTGGCAAAATTCAAACTGGCCCCAATGAGAGGGCTGGTGACATTGCTCGCAACCCACGACGAGGAATCCACCGCCGATGCGGCCGTCAAATACAGCAGCGTGCGGCAGGTGCCCATGACGATGACGGAGCCGGCCCACGGTTTGTGGTAGAGATCGTAAAACAGAATGGCGGCCACGAGCACCAAGGTGATCCAGACACTGGCTCCAGACAGGCAGGCGATGGCGAACCCTACGGCAAGCATCGCGACACCGACACTCCACGCGGCTCGCAGACTGACCTGCCCACTGGGAATGGGCCGCTCTTGCCGATGCTCGCGGTCGAATTTCACATCGGCGGCGTCATTGAGAATCATGCCGCCGGTGTAGAGCAGTGAACCGGCGAGGATGAGCCATGCGAGACGCGCATCGGCGAGTTCGCCGCCAGCGAGGAGCCAGGCGGCGGTGACGTTCGTCCAGACCGTGGGCAAATTCGAGATGCGGGAGAGATGGAGCCAGGGGCGCATGCGCGAAATGTCGAATGATTACTTCAGCATGCTGCGGACGAAGGGCAGCATGTCGGAGTAGAGGGTGCTGCCGTGGAAGCGGCTGAGCTGCTCGGTGACGAGCTCGGCGTCGCTGTCCACATCGGCAGGGAGGAGTTCCTCATGGACATGATCGCCGCAGGTGGCGCAGACATGGATGAAGCAGGACTCGCAGTCGCGGCGCACCTCGCCACGCACGCCTTCACCTTCGAGGACGAGGTGTTGCAAAGCCGGACCGCTTTCCTCCTCGACCAAATCGACGCTCAGAGTCGTCTTGAGACGCTGATTGATCCACGCGGCGAGCAGCAGCGCCGTGGTGCGCTGGCCCTTGAGATGCGTGATGCGGATGGTTCTGAGGTTCTCGAGCTTTTGCAGCGCGGCTGCATCCTGAAAGCAACTGGCCAGAGCGGTGCGCATGAAGTGCGAACGCGTCCAGGCAAGATCGCGCACGTCGAAGCCGCCGGTCTCGGCGTTCATCGCCTCGATGAGCGCGTCAAACTGCCGGTCGGGATCACTCCAGCGTGAGCTGTCGATGATCAGGGTATCGATGCGG
>JBDNIB010001110.1:0-6469 GCA_041688535.1 Prosthecobacter sp. | reverse complement strand
GGAGATCACCACCATTGCCCTGCTGAATGCCGAAGGTGCCGACGACATTATGCGTGACCTTGTTGCCGCTGCCCCAGAGGCGGTTGTTCACCGTGCTGGCGTAGTATTGCAGATTGATCCAGTTCGCGACGACCATGGGGGCGATCATGATGAGCTCGAGCGTGCTCTTGGTGGTGTCGGTGGCGTGGTCGTAGTTATGCAGGAAGACGCGGCCCTGAAGGTTCAGACTCTGCGTGCGTTCACGCGGTGCGGCGATGAACGCAGCGTTCCCGGCGAGGCCCCACTCAGGTCGCACCTGTGCCCAATCGCGGCTGCGCTCATGGATCTTCAACTCGAGCGCTTCATCCGAGAGACAGCCGAGTCCGAGAGAGGCTGCGCGTTGCTGGCGACAGCCTTTCGCGGCTTTATCAAGATGGAGTTGTAGCTCCAGGAGATCGATCTCATGAGTCTGCGGCACCTTCTTGGTATCGAAGAGAGTGATCTCGTCGGTCGTGGTGTCATGCAGCGCAGCGATGAAGTTCGTATCATGCGGGATGAGGATGCCTTCGCCCTCCAGCGCGGCGCGGACAGTCGGTTGATTGAGGATGGCGGCGGCGACGCGGGCATTTGAATCGCCCGCATGACCGCCACAGGCACCGCAGTCGAGACCGCTGGCGTAGGGGTTGTTGGTGGTGTTGCTACCATGGCCGCAGACCATGACGAGCCGTGCAAAGTTGGTGGTCAGTCCCATGTTTTTCAGCGCCGCCAGGGCGATCTTCACTTGGTCCGTCGCCGAGATGCCAGACTCGATGCGGGTGTCATCATGCGGTTCTTGGATGGTGTGCTGGTGATGCTGTAAATTTGGCGCGGCGCAGGTGTTGCACGAGTGGCTGTGGGACTTCGTGCCGAGCTGAAAGCTATCTTTCACGAGACTCCAGGCGAAGCCGACGCCGGCGGTTTCGACGAAGGAGAAGCAACTCACGGCGGAGGTCTTGAAGGCATTCCAGGAGTGGTTGAGCCGTCTGCTGAGCTGCATTTTACGCAGCGCATTTTTTTCCTGCTCCGGGGTGGCATGCGGAAGGTGCTCGCGGATGCGATATTTTGGCATGAAGAGCACCGGCACCTGCGCGCTGCCATGGCGCTGGCCGAAGGGCACATGCTCAATGAACATGCCGAAGAATCCCGCGAAGCCGAGGGTCTCAATGGCGGGAGAGGCGGCCTCCAGCGAGCGGCGCATGACCTCTGAGCGCACGTCGATGCAGAAGATGGCCTGGAGCGTAGGCCGGGACTTGGCCGGTGCCGCTGGGGCGGTGGCGGCGGTGCGCAGCTTCGCATACAAGTCGCGCTGGAAGCCGCTTTCGAGCGCGGCATGCCAGAGCAGAAGCTTGTCAGTCGTGCTGGTGGATTGGGTGCTTGCGGCGCTCGCATTGGCCGCCCACAGGCCCTTCAGAGCGGAGGCTCCTACTTGGTCGAGCAAGGCGACTTCAAACACCAGCCGCACGGCGAGTAGATCGAGCAGGGCTTCGTCCTGCTGGCCGTGCATGGCTTTCTCCCGCACGCGATACTGCACATAACCGCTCCAGCCAGGCAGCGTCATGAGCAGGCGGTGGAGGTAATCCTCCGCGCCCTGCGCACTGATTTGGAGCCTATCGAGCAAGGCCGGGATGACTGCCGCCGCCGTATCCGGCAAAGCGGCAACCATGGCGCGGAAACCCGTGAGGCCGAGCAGCTCCGGCGTGGCGTCGATGCTGGCCGCCTGCTGCCATGCGGCGAAGAGCGGGAGCTTCTTCCACGGCATGCGCCAGGCGGACTGGCGTTCGTCAAAGTAAGCGGCGCACCACTTGGACATCTCCTCGGTGATGAGGCCGTGCCAGCGGTCTGCTACCACGCCGGTGGGCAGATCGGCGATCGACTGCACCACGGTCGGCACTGCGAGTGTGGGACTTTTCACCCAGGTGATGAGTTCGGCAGACGTAAGCGTTGATTTGGCCTGCGCCACCGCCGTGGTGAGATCCGCCAGGGTGATGCGCCCGTCGGCAAACTGCTGGCGGAAGTAGTCGGCGGACATGAGCATGCTCTCATGCGTGACGCGGGCCATGAGACTACAGACCTCCGCGAAGGGCCTGCCGACGAGGCCGAGAAAGGGATTTACGGCCACAAAGCTCTGGAGCGGCCACAGCGGCGGCACGCGCAGGCAGGCATGACGCGCGAGTTCGAGCCAGGGAGGTGAGGCGGCGGGGGTATTCATCGTATCGGGGGCAGCAGCAGGGGTGGACATGGTGGGAATGAATGAAGGGTGCAGATTAGGCGGAGAATTTCCGGGTGAGGCGGCCCAGTAGCGTGCCGAGGTAGAAGCCGTTGCTGGCATGCACATAGAGCCGGGCAAACGCCGGGCGTGAGGCCCACAGCGGCAGTTGGGATTGGAAGACGAGCACGGCGAGGAAGAGCAGGCCGATGAGGCCCATCACCGCATGCTCCAGACCGCTGCGCAGCGGCGCATATTGCGGCAGTGACGCGGCCAGTAGGTTCTCAAAACCACGGTGCAGGCCAAAACAAGCCGCCGAGGCCGCAGCGGTGATCAGCAGGCCCCAAAACAGCAGCCCCTGCCGCAGGGAACTGCTCCACAGCGTCCAGAGCAGGTGCGCCAGAGCCATGATAAAGACGGCGACGATCAGCATCTGACCAGGGTCTGAGTCCAACCGCAGCCCGACAGCCGCCGCGACGCCGCAGCCGACCAGCACGGCCATCACGATCGCCCCGAGCACCACCACGGGATGCGCAGCGGGTCTGCCCGACGGTGTCCAGGCGGACTTGCTGATGTTCACGATGCTGCCGCTGCTCAGGAAGGCATGCGCCTTGTAGAGCGAGTGCGCGACGATGTGGAGCATCGCCAAGCCAAAGGCACCCAGGCCGCACTGCAACATCATGAAACCCATCTGCGCCACCGTGGACCACGCCAGCGAGCGCTTGATGCTGGTCTGCGTCATCATAATGACGGAGGCGAACAAAGCGGTGAAGGCCCCGACCAGCGCCAGCGCATTCAGCGCGCCCGGTGACTGCGTGAGCAGCGGGCTGAGCCGCACCACCATGTACCCGCCTGCATTGATGATGCCGGCATGCATGAGCGCGGAAACCGGCGTGGGCGTCTCCAGTGTATCCGGCAGCCAGGAGTGGAAGGGGAACTGCGCGGACTTCATCAGTGCGCCCGCCACCAGCAGGCCGCAGATCCAGGAGACGACCGGGCCAGTCGCCCCCTCGGCGGCGGCGAAGATGGCGCGAAACTCGAAACTGCCAAACTGATACCACACCAACGCGATAGCGGCGACTAGGCAGAGATCCCCCAGCCGGCTAATGAGGAACTTCTTCCACGCTGCCAACATGGCACCGGGCCGTTCGGGGTAAAAGGTGAGCAGCTTGTGCAGGCTCATGCTCGTGGCCACCCAGGCGATGGCAAACATGAGCAGGTTGCTCGAAACGATGAGCATCACCACCGAGAAGATCGTCATGCACAGCCAGCGGGAGAAGCGCGCCTGCGCAGGATCACCGTCGAGATAGTTCACCGCATAGCGCGTGACCACCACCCCGAGAAAAGTCACCAGCACCAGCATCAGCACCGACAGAGCATCGACGTATAGCCCCAGCTTCACCGCACCGAGGTCAACCAGCAGGAATTCCGCCGGACCAGTAACAACGATGGTGATGGCAGTGAGCACGGCCGCCAGCAAACCTGCCTGCGCAATCTTCGCGGCGTTTTCCGCCGCTTTCCGTCCCTCTGCGAGGGTGCCGTGCAGAAATGCGGTGATGACGAGCGCCAGCGGAGCGAGCAGGCCAGCAGCGGAGATAATCTGAGGAGGAGCGAGTGCGAGTAGTGGAGACATGCGGATGGGTGTGAAGGCTCGTGAAGAGAACCATTCATCCCGGAGAACTTCGGTTCTCTCCAATTCATGTTTTGTCATTCATCGTTCGTTTTGCTAAATGTGAGATCATGGCCTTTCTGAACTACCACCACCTGCGCTACTTCCGCGCCATCGCCACCGAGGGCAGCCTCACCCGCGCAGCGCAGCATCTGAAACTCTCGCAGTCGGCGCTGAGTGTGCAGTTACGCCAGTTGGAGGAAAATCTGGGCCAGCCGCTGTTTGAGCGGAAGCACAAAGCGCTCGTGCTCACCGAAGCGGGTCGCATCGCGCTCGAATACGCAGACTCCATCTTTCGCAGCGGGGAGGAACTGACCGCCCTGCTACAGGGGCAGGCGGCGCGCAGCCGCAGCTTTTTGCGGGTGGGGGCGGTGACCAATCTGTCCCGGAACTTTCAGCTCAACTTCCTGCGCCCGCTCATCGCCAGGGCCGACGTCGAATTGATCATCCACTCCGGCACGCCACGGGAGCTACTGGCCCAGCTCCACGCCCACACGCTCGACGTCGTGCTCTCCAACACACCTGTGCGGCGCGATGCGGAAACGGGCTGGCACAGTCATCTGCTCGACGAGCAGCCGGTGAGCCTGGTGGGCCACAAAACGCGTGGGATGAAGGCCTTTCGCTTCCCGGAAGACCTGCGCACGACACCTATCGTCCTACCAAGTCTCGAAAGCAGCATCCGCGCGGCCTTCGACCTGCTGATGGATCAGACCGGCATCCGCCCCATCATCGCCGCCGAAATCGACGACATGGCCATGCTCCGACTCATGGCGCGGGAAACGAGCGGCGTCACCCTAGTGCCACCGATCGTCGTCAAAGACGAACTAGCCAGCGGCACACTCGTGGAGCGCCACCGCTTCCCGCAGATCAAAGAGAGCTTCTACGCCATCACGCCGAGTCGCAGGTTCCCCAATCAGATCCTGCGAGAGCTCATGCAGAAAAAGAAGCCGTGAGCAGGGGAGTTTGCCGGACGAGCAACTCACTGGACAAATCTCCCGCGTGAGCGCAATATCCGCCTGTGCGCTACATCAATCCCAAGACAGATTTCGCCTTCAAGAAAAATCTTCGGCTCCCCAGGCAGTCACGGAATTCTGCGCTCATTTCTCAATGGCGTGTTGTATGAGGGGCAGGATCGTATCGCCAGCCTGGAGATCGTCGATCCCTACAGCATCCCCAGGCTGGAAGGCATGAAGGACAGCTACCTGGATGTGCGCGTCGTTTTGAATGACGGGCAGCGCGTGATCATTGAAATGCAGGTGCTCAATGTCCCTGGAATGGAAAACGCGTGCTCTACAACGCGGCCAAGGAGTACAGTAATCAGCTCATCAAGGGTCCGGAATACAAACTGCTGAACCCGGTGATCGCGCTGACGTTGACGGATTTCATCATGTTCCCGGAACTGGAAGGGCAAGTCATCAGCCGCTTCGCCCTGCTGGAAAAGCACAAGCTCATCGCCTACCCGGATGGAGACGTCGAACTCGTCTTTGTGGAGTTGCCTAAATTCAAACGTGGTCTGCACGAACTGCGTAGGCTGACAGATGAATGGCTCTACTTCGTGGATAGTGCTGCTGATCTGGATGCAGTGCCTGCCGAGCTCAGCGCGGTGACAGAGATCGAAGAAGCCTTTGAAATCGCCGAAACTGCGCGCCTCACGCGGGAGGAGGATCACGCCCTGGAGTTGAAAACGCGCTGGATCGTTGACCAAAAGATGTTCCTGGAAATGAAGCTCGACGCAGAAGCGCGTGCCGCACAGGCTGAATCAAAAGCCATGCAGGCAGAGAGCAAAGCCACGCAGGCTGAAAGTAAGGCCATGCAGGTGCTCCAGGTCACGGTGCGAACTCTTACAGAGATGGGGCTGGCGGATGCTGCCGTCGCGACACGGCTCGTCATCAGCACCGCAGAGGTGCTGCGACTGCGTGGTTAAACAGCCAGCGGCGCATTCACCGCTTGATCAGATTCGCGGGCGCATCCGCCGCCACGGCAGCGCGGTAGTTGGCCTGGGCGCGGAAGTATTCGGCCTGGGCTTCGACTTCAAAGACTTTGCCATCAAAGGTGGCCTGTTCACGGATTTGCAGTGCCAGCAGATCGGTCGCGCCTTGCTTAAGGCGCTCGTTTTCGGCGGCTTCGAGCTGCTGCGCGAGGTCCACGTTAAGGCGGGTCTGCTTCAGAGCGTCATAGGCGGCAATCAGGGCGCTGTAGCTGTCACGCACGTCGGCGGCGATGCGGTCGCGCGCGAAGCGCTTGTCGTTGTTGAGGCGCTCGATCAGCGCGTCCACGGTTTCCAGCCGGCCTTTGGCCTCGCGGCGTTGCAGCGGCAGTTTGAACTCAATTCTGGCCTCCACTTCGTTCGGTTCGATGTCCCTGGCGCTGCTGCCCTGGCTGGCTTGCAGGCCGAGATCGACATTGGGCAGGAGGTTGTTCTTCGCGAGGCGGCGCTCGATCTCGTTCTTCTCGATGATGAGCTCAATGCGGCGAATTTCGGGGCGAAAAATGGCCGCTTTGGCGATGTCTGCAGTGATCTGGCTCTCATCGGGCCGTGGATGCGCAGGAAAGCTGGCCGGCAGACGCGGGCGCTG